>CAMOWA010000008.1 GCA_946628005.1 uncultured Caryophanales bacterium | reverse complement strand
CCTGATAGTTGGTTTGGTTTTTTATGTGCATGGTCTTTTAGTCCTACTTTTTTTAGTACTTCCATTGCTTTTTTGTGACGTTTTTTTGCATTTATTCCGCTTAGTGTCATACCCATTTCTACGTTTTCTAATACGCTTATGTGGTTTATTAGATTATAGCTTTGAAATATAAATCCTATACAGTTATTTCTGTATGCATCCCAATCTGAAGCCTTAAATTTTTTTGTTGATTTTCCATTAATTATTAAATCTCCACTATCATATCTATCTAGTCCTCCTATGATATTTAATAGTGTTGTTTTTCCTGAACCACTAGGTCCTAGTATTGCGACGAATTCATTTTTTCTAAATTCTAGGTCTATTCCTTTTAATGCATGTTGAACGAATTCACCTGTCTTATAACTCTTTTTTATTTTTTTTAATTGTAACATTTGTATCCTCCTTTTTTGACAACATATCAATTATATTATGACAAGGTGTCATGTGTCAATATTTTTTAATCAATACACTTATTTTATTCCAATATTTTACATAATATGACAATATAGAAAAAAAGAATAACTAATTTGTTATTCCTCTTAATAGTCCAAATGATAGTATCATCATTATTATGCTTGCCATTATTACTCCTATCATTGCTGCTATGAATGATTTTTTCTTATCCATTTCTAGGACTGATGCTACTAGGCATCCTGTCCATGCACCTGTTCCTGGTAGTGGGATTCCAACGAATAGTACTAGTCCCCAGAAACCAAATTTTTCTATTTTTTCTCTATTTTTTTCTACTTTTTTATCTATCCAGTTTGCTATTTTTTTTAGTTTTTTTCTTGTTTTCATCCATTTTAGTATTCTACCCATAAACCATAGTATAAATGGTACTGGTAGTATATTTCCAATTACTGATATTATATAGCTTGGTATTGGGTCTAGTCCTATTAGGCTTGCAGCTAGTAGTCCTCCACGAAGTTCTAGTATTGGCATTAGTGATATTATAAATACTAATATTTCTTTTCCTAGAACTGTTCCAGTTATTCCTCCGAATAATCCAATAAATATATTTACTATTTTTTCCATATTTTCTCCTATTTTTGTTTATACATTTTTATTAAATCTTTTATATTTGCTTTTCCATAGTTTAGTATTGCATTTTTATATATTTTTATTGCAATATTTGCGACAACAATTATTGTTATTACTAGTATTCCTAGTGATAATAGTATTTCACTTGTTGTTGCTGCATGCATCATTATTCTAAATGGCATACAGAATGGTGAAGATATAGGTAATAATGCGGCTAGTTTGTTTATACTGCTTGATGGATTCATCATTGAAAAGTATGCTAGGTAGAATCCTATCATTGTTATAAATACTACTGGTTGATTTGCTGATTGTATATCTTCTGGTTTACTTACTGTTGAACCTGTTAGAGCATATAATAATCCATATGTTAGGTACCCTAGTATAAAGTATAGTAGTGTTATTAATCCTAAGGATAGTGTTAATGATGATGTATCAAGTGCTAGTTCTAGTAATTCTTTTTCAATGAATGTTGTAGCGCTTATATATGCTGTTATAATTATTGCAGCTAATTGACATAATCCAACTATTCCTATTCCTAGTGTTTTTCCTATTATTATATTTGTTGGGCTTGTTGATGTTACTAGTGTTTCTATTATTTTTGATGTTTTTTCTGTTGTTATTGAACTTGATACTTGAAATGCACAGAAATATACTGCGTAGAATAATACAAGTGATGATAACATCATGACTAATGGATTTCCTGTTATATTTTCATCTACTGCATCTATTTTAAAATCAAATGTTGGATTAATTGTTTCTCTTTCTTCTTTAGATATATTTAGTTTTTCTATTTGTATATCTTTATAAATATTTGTTATTTGTGATATAAATTCTTCGCTTGGTCCACTAGTCATTTCATTTTCTAGGATATATGTGAATGTTATATTATTGTTTTCTTTTTCTAAAATAATTCCATATTCTATTTTTCCATCTTTTATTTCTTGTTTTATTTCTTCTATATTTTTTTCTTCTGTTATTATTTTTTGTTTTGATTCTAGTTCATTTATTCTATTTTCAAGTATGTTATTTTTATCAATTAAAATAATATCATTCTCAGTTTTAAATTTTTTTATTATGTTTGGTATATTAAATCCTATTACTATCATTGATAATATAATTATTGTTGATATTATAAATGATTTTCTTTTTATCATATCAAGCGCAGTGAATTTCATTACTGTAAGTGTATCACGCATTTTTACCACCTACTTTCTCTATAAATATGTCATTTAATGAAGGTTTTAATATTTCAAATTTATTTATTTCTATTTTTTTCTTTACGATTTCTTTTAGTAAATCATGTCCTTGTTTTTCATTGTCTATTTTTACAACGTATGAGTTATCATGTGAATTTTCTATCTTTAATTTTTGTTCCTTTATTATTTCTGTGATATCTTCTGTTGATTCAATTTTTATTCTATTTGCTTTATATGTATTTTTTATTTCTTGTATATTTCCTTTTAATACTGTTTTTCCTTTATTAAGTATTAGTATATCTGTACAGAATTCTTCTATAGTGTGCATTTCATGTGCGGACATTATGATGTATTTTCCTTTTTTTACTAAGTCAATTATTACATTTTTTAGTATTTCTGTATTTACTGGATCTAGTCCTGAAAATGGTTCATCTAATACTATTAAATCTGGGTTATGTATTACTGCTGTCATGAATTGTATTTTTTGTTGATTTCCTTTTGATAGTTTTTCTGCTGGTAATTCTAAGTATTCTTCTACTTTTAATTTTTTTGCCCAACTATTAATTGACTTAATTGTTTCTTCTTTTTTCATTCCCTTTAATTCTGCGAAGTATTTTAATTGATCCATTATTTTTACTTTTGGATATACTCCTCTTTCTTCTGGAAGGTATCCAAAGTTTACGCTTTTTCTATCTACTTCTTTATCATTCCATGTTATTGTTCCTGAGTCTTTTTTTATTATTCCAAGAAGCATTCTTATTGTTGTTGTTTTTCCGGCTCCATTTGTCCCAAGAAGTCCAAATACTTCTGGTTTATCAAGTTTTATTGATATATTATCTACTACTTGTTTTGTTCCATATTTTTTCGATACGTTTTCTATTTTTAATCCCATTATTTTTTCCTTTCTCTATAAGTATTTAAAAAGTAAGTTGTTAGCTTACTTTGTTATTCATCTGGCGTTCCCGAAGGGAATCGAACCCCCGACCTATCGCTTAGGAGAATTACTTTATATTGATAATTCTTTTTAAAATAAGTTAAAAATGGTTTAAAATTCTCAAAATAAACTCTATTTTTTTTAAATAATTTTACGGTTTTTTTAAAAACTTTTTGTATTTTTTAAAAAATTTCGCCACTTTTTCGCCACTTTTAAAATTTTTTTCTTTCCCAAGCTTTTTGTATTTTTTAAAATTTTTAAAAACACATCAGGAACAACCTATGTATTGATTATATCATAAAAAAGACAGATTTTGTACTAATCCGTCTAAATTTATAATAATTATATTTCATCATCTAATCCTGCAAAATGTATTAGTTTTAAAATTACTAACATAAAATTATATGCAATCCAATTTATATCTAAACTATTTCCTGCAAAAAAACTATTATTCTTATATTCAGGATACCTAAAATATTCTACATTTTCACCTTCAATGTATTTACAATATAATTCACAGAATTTATCAACATCTTTCATATAACTATCTTTAATATTATATTTTGAATATAGCAATTCAGATAACTTTCCTAAATCATGTTCTTTTACCACTTGTCCTGTGTTCTTTAATAATAAATATTTTAAACCGATTTCTATTGCATGTCTGCCTATATAAACTGTTACTATTGATTTTGGTAATGATACAATAAGATTATCAAAAGCATTTATATATTCAAACCAATATGCCTTCCATAGTGATATTCTATCACTGTTCTTATAATTTTTCTCTGTTCCATCAAATTCATACAGATTACCAATTACATCATTAACCTTTTCAATATATGACAGACTATTTTTTCTCGATTTTGTTGCAATAGTTTTTCCATCTATTTTATTAAATACGGGAGAATTCCCATAATTTATGTGACATACAGAAAAACAAGAATCTAATTCCAAAATATCATCGTACTTCAAACGACTTTCAGATACCTTAAAAAGTGGCATTTTTTGACCTCTTTTCATACAATAATTGAATTGAATCAGTTATAGTCCTAACAACATCATTTACATTCATATTATCAGTATTTATTTTTTTACATCTAAATATATTACTTTCAAATATATTAATACATTTATCCACTTGATTATAAGCCCATTCAGTACTATTTCCTCTAGAATTCAATCTATTAATTATATTTTCTTTGGAGGCACATAAAATAAAATGATTAATTTTAATACCAGATGCTTCTAATTCATTAACAATTTCATCATAATATTTATTATTAGTTATCGTCATAGGAACAATTACTATTTCATATATTGAACACATATATTTTAAAATATCAGAATTAAGTGTTCTCCATAATTCATAATCTTGAAAATCATCTTTTTCATGATTAAACATATTTGATAAAAATTCACCAATTTCTTCTGGATCATAAATAATGGAATTATCAAGTTCATTTTTCAATAATTCTGCTGTTGAAGTTTTCCCAACACCAAAACTGCCATTAATCCATATAATCATATCATTTTTCTCCTTATTATTTATGTTAAAATATTTTATATATTAAATTACTACATGCTATTTCCATCTACATTCATTAATTACATTTCTAATTCTTTAAAATTAATTTCTTTTATTGATTTATTCAATAAATCACATTCAAAAAAAGCACCATTATTGATTTTAGTATCACGATATTTTTCATCATATATTTTCTTATCAAAATTATCACTATTATTAATATAATACATTATTGTCCTCAAAGCCCCACCATGAGTTACAATAATTATATTTTCATTATAGTCTAACTCATTAAAAAAACTTTTAATTCTATCAAATACATTTACTATAGGTTCTGCATTTAATTTTTCAGGATTATTATTAAAAGTATCCCATACATCTTGTGATAATGTAGGTCTAGGAATACCCTCTAAATCTCCATAATTTATTTCTCTTAATCTTTTATCTAAAATAATATCTAATCCAAAATTCTCATTTATTATTTCTGCTGTTTCTTTTGCTCGTGATAAATCAGATGAATAAATTTTGTCTATTTTATAATTACCAATAATCTTAGAAATTTGTTTTGCTTGTTCTATTCCATTTTGATTTAATGAAATATCAGTATGACCTTGTGTCTTTTTTTCTAAATTCCAATCTGTCTGTCCATGTCTTATTAAATATATCATAGCAACCTCCAATAATTTTGTTTCCATTATACCATAATTTTGTTTATTTTGTTATTGATAGTGTTTTTATTTTCAACAAAAAAAGATGGACCTGTAAAACAATTATTACAAGTCCATTTTATAAGTCATCTAATCCAATAAAAACATTATTTTCTTTTTCTTCTACACTAACTTTTTCCACTTCAAATCTATTACCATATATTTCAATATTATCATATAACCAATCCCAAACATTATTAACATTTAATCCGTCATCTTTCAAATATTTTAATTCAGGATATTGTAATAATATTTGATTTTTTGCTATCTTAACCTTCTCACTTGTTGAAATACTACTATCTGGCACAATAAAATCTAATATATCATTTATCTTTTTAGATGATGAATATTTTCTTCCTGTACATATTGAAACAATTTGTCCAAAATCAAACACATTATAATTTTCATCTTTTGAGGTTTTCCATACTGAAATTGCCTCTTTAGAATGATCTTTATTTGAATGTGTGTATTTATATGTTGTATTTAATTGAGTATGTCCCATTAATTCTGCAACATCAGATGGAGATAAATCATCATTCTCATTCATTTGCATACTACAATAACTGTGTCTTAATCCATGGAGTGAAACATTTTTTAGTGGGTATTTTTTCCTAAAATCAACCCATTTTCTATATGCTGTTGAGGGATTCATTATTTTACCAGCAATACTTACAAATATATTATTAGGTATTTTTATTTTATTTCCATATTTTGTTTTTATTGCTTCAATTTTTCTTTCTCTATAATTTAAATATTCAGATATTGTATCAAGACAAAATTGTGGTACTGGTACTGACCTAACACTTTTTTTGGTTTTAGGTTCTTTTTCAATAACCATTTTCTGAAAATCGTCCCAAATAGCATCTCTTTTAACATGTATTATTCCATTTTTATAATCTATATCGTCTAAGTGTAATCCAACTATTTCTCCTCTTCTTAATCCTGTACAAATATCAATAGTAGCAATACATCTTGTTTCTACATCTGCTGTTTTTAGCAATTCTAGTATATCATTTAATTCTTCTTTATTATATGATTTTTTTTCTTCTTTTGATACTTCTGGTGTTTTTATTTTCAATACAGGATTTTTTTCAATATAATCCCATAAAACAGCTTTATTCAAAATTGCTCTTAACATTCTATATATACCATTTACTGTTGTTGGTGATAAGAATTGATCCGTCGTTTCACCTTTTTGATTTTTCTTATTTCTAACTTTTAATTCATTGAATAATTTTTGGACTGTTAAAACATCAATCTTATTCAAAGAATAATCACTTAATGTTGGTAAAAGATAATTCCTTATCATTGCTTTATTTCTAAAACATGTTGCTGGGCTTAATTCTTTTCTACAATATTCATTGAAATATATTTTACAAAATTCATGGAACTTTATTGTACCTTTATTACTTCCACCTTTTCCCAATTTTGCTTCAGCTAATTTTTTATCTCGTATTCTCCTAGCCTCTGCCAATGAACCATCTATATTTTCTGAAAAATAGAAACTGTTTTTTTCTTTCTTACTTCCTTTTTTAATTAATATACGATATTTGTTTGTTCCTAATTCATAAATATATTTATCTACTCTCTTTAGTTCTTTATTTTCATTAGCAGTTTTTTTCTTTCTAGCCTTGGTTTTTGGTTTTGATTTTTTATATTCAAATTCCAAGTCTGTTTGTTCTTTATTTAAAGATATTCCAAATTCTTTTAATTTTTTATTTCTTAACTTAATAGCATCTTCTAAAGAACCATTAACCGTTGTTGTAAAATTCACGGCTGATGTTTCTTTAGATGCTGTTCTAATTATTCTAACCCTATATTTATCTTCTCCTAGTTTATATATATATTTTTCTTCGTTCATTTAATCACAAATCAAATTTTCTCTTTTTACCTGCTGTTGTATTATTTTCATTAAGCCATTTTTCTATAGTTTCTCTTTCAAAGAATTTCTTATTACCCAATTTTATAAATGGCAAATCTTTTTCATTTATTGCTTTTTCTAAACTATACCTTGAAAACATAGGGTATTCTTTTACAATTTCATTTATTGATAATATATTCTTTTGAGTATTATTATTATCTACTTGTTTTGTATTTAAATTATTGATCAATATATTTAATATTTCTTCTATTGTTGTCTTTTTTAATTCTTCAATAATTTCATTATTAGTTTCCAATATATTTCCTCCTCTCTAAAAAATCATTTCAAAATCTTTTTCTCTTCTTTCATCAAGAATATATCTATATGCTGTTTCTTTTGGAATATTTTTATTAGAATTATAAAAATTTAGTAAACTGATTATTGCATCTTCTTCTGTTTCAAACTTTTCATATAAAAACATATTATTGTAATATCCATTAGCAATATAACCTTCTGATGTTTCTACATATAAAAAGTTATATCCACTTTCATTTATTTTTTCTTTTCTATTATAATTATTATAAAAATAATTCTCATCTACTTTATGAACGACTGGATATATACCTTTTTGATACAATTTCAATTCTTCTGCATTTATTTTTTTTCCACTATATTTTTTCATATATTGTTCCATTTCAATACCTAGTGATACATTATTTAATCCATAGTCCATCGCAAAACTAGAGCCTACTTTTTGTATTACATAATACCATTTACCGACAAAACCGTCTTCAAATATTTCGTAAATATCTCTTATATTATTTTGTTTTTCTATATTTTGAAAATCTTCAAATGATTTAGTTTTAACTTTTGCTGTTCCATAGTAATAATGTGTCATTCTTTCTACATCAGCTTTTATCATTTATCTAACCTCCTAATACCTTTCACTATCTATTTGTTTTCCAAGAACTACAATTTGTTTTTCAGTACCATTTTTACAAGTAAGTAGTGTTATTATTTTTTCATCTGCTGGTCTAATAATATCCATAGTACCAGTCTTATCTATTTCATAAATTTTATAAACTTTATAAAAATACTTTATTTCTTGATAATAAACATATATATCGTCATTTATATTTACATTTCCAAGATTTCTGAAATAAGAATAAGAAGCATTACCAGAATGAGCATATAAAATAAAATTGCCACTAGTATTAGGATAATTACTAGAATTATCTATACTAATGGCATAATTAATTGATTTAAAACCTTTTGTAGATTCAACTAATCCTCGTTTTAAATTAATAGAAGGTATTTCAAGTATCGCTTGATAATCAAGTTCAACTTGTTTTTCTTCTTTTTTTGGCTCTTCTATTTCTACTGGTTGTTCTTCAATTGTAGGATATTCTATATCAACAATTTTTGTTTCTTCTAAATATTTTTCTATACTTTCAATATTTTGCTTTTCACTTATGTATCTATATGAGATATAAAAACATAATGATGCTATACCAAGAATAATTAAAAACATTGCTATTTTTCGCATATTTTCTCACTCTCTCTTATATTTATAATTGTTTCTTTTTTAGGTATATTAAGAATAATTTCAACAGTCGTATTTTCATCTAATTCATTAATTATTTTTCTTTTTTCATTACCATTTAATAATTTATCAACTTTTAACTGAAATACGTTATTATTGACCATTGTATGAAATGAAATTTGTTTTGAAAAAGGCATTTTATTTAATAATAATTGTCCAATCTTTAAAACATTATTACTGTTATATATATTTTTCTTAGATTTGCTAGTAACCATTTGATCATAGTTATCATTTAGCTTTGTAAATTCAGATTCATTATTACTTTTAAATTCATCTTCTTCATTTTTTCGCATTAAGTCAACTGTATAATAATTATCAGTTAGTCTTTTTAATAGATTTTCTTTTCTACGAATAGGCTTTAAATCTTTATACATAGGAAATAAATCACTATATAAATATGTATCTCTAAAAATAGGATTAGATACAGTAGGAAAAATGATTGTTTTATATTTCAGATTTATAATTTCATTTGCTGTTAGTAATTCTCTACCCAATAAAGATACAGTTTGATTAGCACCAATCTTAAATGGATCTGTACTAGCACTAATAGAATTTGTTTCTATTGTTGCTTTTCCTAGTTTATTACTTATCGCTAATGCACAATCATAACTATTTGTTTTAAGATATGTTAGACTACAGTTATCTTGTATTATAGATGAAGTTTCTTTTCCATAAACCTGCTCTAATTGAGAAAAACTTTGAATAAAGAATTGAAATTGCATACCTCTACTACGGGCTACTGATACAATCGCCTCTATAGAATCTAAAGGTGGACAATTAGCAAACTCATCAAGTATCCATTCAATTTTTACTGGCAAAGTTCCCTTATTTTCAGGCATATTAGCAAATTTTACTAAGTCTTTATATAATATACCAATAATAATTGTAACAAGTTGGAAATATGACCTATCCTCATCTGGTACTATAATAAAAAGTGCTGTTGGTTTCTTACCTAATTGAGTAAATTCAAATTCACTTACACTTGTAATATTTTCTACATTTAAATCATCGAATATATTTGTTTTAGAACCGAATACAGCAGTAACAGATTTATATGTATTTTCAGCAGATGATAAAATTGATGTTAAATAATCTTTTGATAAGCTACCATATTTTCTATCATTAATATTCTTTTGTAGATATGTTTGATTTGACTTTATTAATGATGAATTTTGGAATTTTTTCACACTTGCTATATTAATTTGTCCTTCCTTAATTTTTCCATCTCTAAAGTCCTCTAAAAATATTCCTACAATTCCAATAAACAAATTCTTGCTACTAGTAATCCAAAATGGATCTTTAGTTTCTTTTTCTGCAAATATTAAATCTGCCAATGATATAGTTAATCTATTTGCCTCAGCTTCATGTATTGATGCTTGATTAAGACATTTCTTAATTCTATCTCTTATTTGATTATAGGATAGTGAATCCAAAAATCTTCTTAATGGCTTATCTCCTCTTTCTTGTTTTAATAAAGAACTTCTAAAGAAATTGCTTGAATTAATTCTTTTATTAATATTAATTCTATTTTCATCAATAAAACTCATTATATGGTTTTCAAGTTTGATTGTCTTATAGTTTTCATTATTATAATCCTTATCATCCAAATACTTATCAAAATCAATTTTGGTTCTTTTAAATAAATATGCAATATAGAAAATCGCATCATTATAATTTCTGCAATGATTTTTCCATTCATCAATTATTGGTTGCATAATATTTATTTTTACAGATTGTCTAGGGTTTCTAAAATCAATAGTTATAACATCATAACCATTATCTTTGAATACTTTGCTAGTTGCTCTAAAAATTTCACCTTTTGGATCTGTTACAATAACTGATTTTTTTTCTTTAGCTGTAGCAAACATTAAACATTCTGGTATAACAACAGTTACTGATTTACCACTACCAGTAGAACCAACCAATAAATGATGAGGGCTTTTATTATCAAAATAAACTGATTGAAATTCCTTATTCTTTTTAACAAACCATACAGGGAATCCAGCATTATTTATATTATGTAAATCTTCCTTATCAAAAGTCTTTGAAATTTCTTTAAAATCTGCAAATTTACTACTACCATGCTCATTTTTATTACTAATCTTATGCTTATTTATTTTAGGTTCTATATATATAATAAATACTATAAAAGCAAGTAAAAAAACTAATAGTATGTAAAAATAAAAAGGAGTTTCTAATGTTATATTATTCATAACACTAGATCCTCCATTGTATTATTTTTAACTTTATCAAATTTCTCCATTCTCACATTGTATTCATTAATAGTTTTATCACTTAAATTTTTTATTTTAATATAAGCCTTTTTATAATCATAAGTTCTTTTATTTTCATCTCTTATAAAAGGAGAATATGTAAAACCTTTTCTTGTTATATTTATTATATTACCCACGTTTGAATCTAAATAGTATTTACCTGGATGTTTTTCTTCCACAAAATTATTAAATATATCATAATATGGTTTTAATTTAGATAGTGTATCAACACTACAAGAATTATTCCATAAATCATATGTACTAATATTATTATCATAGCAATATTCCATAAACTTTTCATAAGCATATCTCCAATTAGTATTACTACAAGAATCTAATTTATAAGAGCCACCTATTATCCCATGAAAAAAAGATAATTGTTTTTCTACAAAATCATCACACTTGGGCATATATTCCCATTTAGAAAAACTTTTAGGATATATATTATTGGATGCTGTTGTTAAAAATAATTTCTTGTTTTTCTTATCTAATCTTAAACTTCTTACTATTTCATAACTCAAAATATCACTCCTCTCTTTACAAACAAAAAAGGACTATAAAAGTCCTACAAAAATGATTCCAACATATTTAAATTATATTTATCTAATATTTTTTGTCTATTTAATTCTTCTAACTCATTGCATAAACAATTAAGAAAGCCTAAATTAATCATTGACTCATCTCTTTCATAGACATATCTCCATTCTTCGAATGAATTATTTATATTTATTATTTCATTATCAAAATCATAAGCATGTAGTCTATTTTTCAATTCTTCTTTTATTCCAGATTGTTCTATTAAATATTGTATATAGTGTCCTCTAATCAATTCTCCAGTATCAATTATTATAATTGATTTTAAAAATAATTCACATGCAAAAACTTTATTTGTAATACTAGCAATAATAACCTGTACAATTTTATCATTTAATATAACTAATTGTTTTTCTGCAATGTTTTTAAATTGTCTAGCACTCCTATAAGCATTAATAGATTTCTTTTCTATATCATTTAAATTATTAAAAATTATTTCAAATTCCTTCATCATTACTCACATTCCTCTATATATAATATATTATATCAAGTCTTTCATAATAATGTAATATTTTCTATCTTTCTAGTATTGCTTTTGCCTCTTTATTATTATCATCAACAAATAATTCTCTAAATTGTTCCTCTACTGTCCTACGATTATATTCCAATCTTTTAATTGAATTACTTACATTATCTTTTGAAGTATATATATTGTTAAAATGATTTTTTAATATTTTGATCCTTGTTTTTCTTATAACAACAACATTGGACATGTCTTTATTCAATTCTTTTCTAAAATTATCTAGAGCAATCTCATTTAATAAATCATTAAAAGTTATTTCATCATTTTTTATTTTATCAGACATATTTCTAGTTTTATATAAAGCATGATTAACAATAGCATTCAGAACATAATTATCATTCTTCTCAAGTTTAGCTTTAATAAGTTTATTATCTAGTGCTGATTCATAACCTATATTAGATATATTATTATCGGCATCAATTTTTTCAAATATTTTATTTATCTCATTAACACTATTAAGAATATTTTTCTTTTGTCCCTTTAAAATATCTTCTTTAAATAATTCCTTTCTAATTTCTTTTGTTAAATTTCTAATTTCATTTCCAATTTCATTTTTAGGTAAAGAATTATATTTAATATATTTTTTATCGGTTATCCTAACTTTATTTACCAGGTAACCTAATCGTAATATCTTTTCTTCAAAATCAATATTCTTATATTTAAGTAATATAAAATTTTTTTCTTTAGGATTAAAATATTTTCTAAACTCATCTAATTCATTATTAAATTTTATAAGTGCTGGAGTATATAATTTTTCTCTTTCAATATCTAGAACAATTTGTCTTTTAAAAAAATTATTTTCTTTCTCAGTAAATTCTAACTTATTTCTATATGTTAGTTTATTATTATATGATAAATAGCTTTTTCTTTTTTCAAGACAGCAAATATGAAAATGATAATTATCTTGATCACAATGAAGACTAACTACCCAATCTAAATTTTTTTCAGGATTAACAAAACCACACTTCTTAAAAAATAATGGTAGTATTTTTGTTGTTACATCAGATTGTAATTTATCTAGAGATATATTTTCATCTATATAATCATTATTAAATGAAACAATCATTTGATGTACATTAGAATTATTTAAATACTTTCTCCAAGTAGTTTTCATTTTTTCAGTATCTTCATCAGTAGCATACTTACCATTAGACATCATCATCATTTCTTCTCTTTTCATTTTATTTTCTCTCATGACATCTTCAGATTTTTTAGCACCAACAAAATAATCAAACATAGATATTTTTGCCTTCTGTTCATTCCTGCTATATTTAAAAAATCCATTCTCACCACAAATATATTTTTCTAATTCCATTTGATACTCATCTTTATTCTTACATTGTTTATATCTTGCTTTACCATTTTTATCAGTACCATAATATATTTTATATCTATTATCTTTATGATTAACAGCAAAATTATGATTAGATCTAAATATTATTTTAGGACTTGCCATAATTATTTACCACTTAATTTTTTTAATATTAAATTATTTTGTTTAATAATTTGTATAAGATAATCTTCAATAATTTTATCTTCTTCGCTTTTTATTAGTCCTAATTCTAATAAAGAAATAACTGCTTCATTTTTAAACTCATACATTTTTTCTTTTCTATAGTTTTCAATTTTATCTAATAGTTCGTCATTAATTCTAAATGTCGTTTTAATTATTTTCATATACTAATCCATAAAAACATAAACATTTTTTCTAAGGTCGTTATGAAATTCTTTTAACATTTCATCTTCTTTCCTATCATTATTAATAGGAAATTCATGATTAGCAAATAACTGTTCTATTAGATTATTATTTAAACTTGAAAGCTTTAATAGTCGTTCTAATTTTCTATCTATGTCATTATTAGAACAAAAAGAATCTGTATTTTTTAAATAGAAATCTAAAATGTTATTAATAATTTTATTTTTAGATTTAATATTATTTTTTCTCATATATACATCTAACAATCTATTAGTATTTTCATCTATTCTAAGTAAAAATTCTTTCATAATACCTCAAAATATACGATATTTTTTAAAACAGGATAAGATACTGCCGTCACCTTCTATATAAATCCTTTGATTTATAAGGGTAAACTTACATTTCATGCGACGGCAAATCACTTTTCGCACTTGCGAAAATAATATCATTCAATATATTTCATGATATTAAAGTACCTGTAATCTCCTTATTTTTAAAGAAAAGTCGTAATATCACTCATGATATATGTATTAATTATTTCCTTTTTTTAACTCAAGTTCTGGTTCTTTCATAATAGATTGATTTTCGATGTTTTCATACTTCTTTTCTATACTAATTAATTCTTCTTTATATTCTTGATGAGCCATTTCTATTTCTCTAACAACTAAATCTAATTTATATTTTTTAGTAAGTTGTTTTGTTAAATCTGTTGTTTTAAATTTAGTATCATCATCAATTTCAAAGACAATTGAATTAAAACTATTATACTCTTCACTATAATATAAAGTAATATTTTTTGCATTTGGCTTATATTCCATATCCTCAAATTTTATATAATTTATGTCATCTGTTTTTAAATATTCAATAGAAAAATTCACACCTCTATTAAATTTTATATCACCAATTTTCTTATTATATTTTTCTTTTGCTTTATCTTTTTCAGATATTTTTTTATTAGTTAATTCATTTTCCGATTTATTATAACTCATAATCACCCTCGTCTTTCTGATTTGTTTTTTCTATAAAAATTTTTAACTGAGTATCAAAAAAATCCAAATTTCTTTTTAATAATTCCTTATCTTCAAGTAATGCTTCATTTAAATCCTTTGATCTTTTAAAATTAGAAATAAGAGTAATTGGAAAACTATTTATCCCTAATTCAATAAATTTCTCTTCAGCTTTTTTCTGGCAACTAAGTCCAGCACTATCATTGTCGAATGCTAAAACAAAATTACATTTCAAATTTTTTTCTTCACAAAGTTCAAATAATCTTTTTATATTTGATAAACTATTTAGACTTATCGTTTTAATATTTTTATCGATAGTTAGAAGAGATAATGAATCAATAATACCCTCTGTTACATATATTAAGTCATTAGAATCTGCATCATCTAGTATCTTCTCGTTCCATAAATAACTTTTACCTTTTGATTTTATTTTTGAATCATCTTTTGTACCACGAGCAAAAAAACAGTTATCATTGATAGGAAAAACAATTTTATCATTCTTAGGATCATATCCAATATTGTATTCTTCTTGTAAGTCCATATCTATTCCTCTAGTTTGTAAATAATCAGACTCAAATCTATGATTGAAACAAAATATATAATAACTATTATAATCTACAATAACATAATCTTTTCCTGGATAATTAAATTGTGGTTTCTTCTTACCAAATAATTCTGCTACTTTAACAACTTGGTCATGAAAATTATCTATTCCATAATCTAATCTTATTAAATCAAATATATCGTATCTAACATTACAAGAAAAACATTTGCAAATTTTATATTTATCAGAATAGTGCATACTAGGATTTTTATCTTCATGTTCAGGATTTAAACATCTAAAAAAATTTCTTGAATTTATTGAATGATAAGTTAATAAATAATCTGGTAAATAACTTTTTAAATCAGTAATATAACCTTTACTTATTTCCATTTCTTCTGTTTAACCTTATTCTCGAATAATGCTCTGTAACATATTTTATAAACCCATTAAAGTCACTATCCAAAATAAAATCATCCAATTCATCCAAATCTACTATTTCACATAATCTATTAGCATATCTAATATCGCCATTAAAAAAGAGAACTGAAATCATATAAGCATATTGATATTCAGTTCCATATCCTTCTGTTTTACATAAAAATTCAAATAATAATTTTATATAATCAATTTTATTAACTGTTAGATTCATAACTCAATATCTTCCTCCTTATCTTCTTGCTTTGATTTATTTTTAGATAATAAATCCCATTCCTTACATATTTCTTCACACCAATCAAGCCATTTTTCAAAATCATTTAATGATTGTCTAATTGTAAATATAGATCTATATTGTTTGCTCTCTCTATATAATTCTATTTCCTCATCAATGTCAAAATATTCGATATAGTCTTTAAATTGTTCTAATAATGTTTTATCACTATCTTTATTTAGATAGATAAGCATATCAACCCCACCATCAGTCCATTGTTCTAGTTCATAACCATTTTCGTCTTCATATATGCCAAAATATTCACCAAGTAATTTATATTCTTTTTTATTTAATTTCATAATTCCATATCATGTGATTGATAAGAATAATCTTCTTCGTTATTAATACCATTTCGATTTATAAAATCATTTTTAATATCGTATTCTTTTATATAACGATAATAATTGATTAACATTACAAAGTCACTTTCATCAATCAATTCTCTTTCTTCTAAATTACCATTTTTATCAAGTGTTTCTATCCCAATGCCTTCTCTATTTTTGTCAGTTTCAGTTTGTACAATTCTCATTGTTCGTCCGTTGTTTATTCTTATATCTATATTGTTCACATAATCACCTACAATTCCATATTAGATTCAAGTTGCATAACTTCATACTCATCACATTTATCTTTTAAAATTTTTTCTAATGATTCAAAAGTATATGGAGCAGTTCTTTCAATACTTTTATTACCAATTTCATTATGTCTTATTAAGCAATCAAATATAGCAATACTATTATTATCTTCCACATTATTATTACAAATGGAATAATATTTAATATAGTAATATTTTGAATCTGAATTGTTAAACTTATTTTTCATCTGTGATATAGAAGATTTTATTTTTATATAACTTTCCATACTTCCTACATCTCTAAATCATCATGTTTAGATAGAGTAAGTAATGTTTGTACATTTTCAATTACATCTTCTATCTTGTCCCAAGCACATACCTTTAATTCAGTATCATTTACCACTAAATTATACTTACCATCGGATAAATCATCTGTTTTAATAGTATTTATTTTATAATTAAATTTATCTAATACTTCTTTATAAAATTCAGAAAAGCTAATCATGTTATAATCAATATCCGAGCCAAAAGCTTCAAATGGAATTTTATTATTATACTTAATTTCATATTCTTCAGAAATTTCTAATATTGGATTAACTATATCTTCATAGAATTTAATAGTATCAGGTATTGGTATATATTCTCCTAAATCAATTTTTATAAAATTCTCATAACCTTCTTTTGTTTTAACACTTATTTTATTACAACTATCACTAACATTATCCATACCTATATTGTTTTCCTGCAAATCAATTAAAATAGAAGCATACCTTTCATGTTCTGATCCTTCACTCATATAATAACAAGTACGATAGAAATTAGATGCTTCTTTCTTAGTATTAAATACATCTAATGTGTCATAGCAAACAGTATAAACTTTATTACATTTCACACGATTCCTCCATTCCGAAATAATCATCATATAAATTCCATAAATTATCTGATATATCATTTTCTTTCATATCAGGTCTAAACCAATCAACATACTCTATTTCATTTTCCCAAGTTGTTTCATCAACCTTAACACCATATTCTACGAATGCCCTACCATCACGATAATGTAATTCAACACATTTATCATTTTTTACAACTCGAGCTACTGTAAAAGAACCAGTATCATTTAGATCTTTCAAATCGGTTACAGTATCATAATAAGGTTCTTCAACATATTCATGATTAATAGTTCTATCATCTATAAAACGAGTTTCTAAATCACCATATCCAATGATTTTATATTCTCCCTCATCAAGACATACAACTTCTTCTAATTTGTATTTTTTTATTTCTTCTTCTAATATTTTTATATCTTCTATAGAATAATCATCAATATAATACTCTTCCCAATCTTCTTCTGTAATGTGACACATAGTAGCATCTGATTGGCATACATCATCATAAATACTTTGTAGTAATTTGGAACAATTTGATATTTTAGGTAATTCTGAATAATAATCAAATGAAGAACTTATTAATACAGCAAAAGCATTTTTAAGTTCTGTATCCGATAAAGGATTTTTAATATTACCTGTAAGATTTCTAATTGTGTTTTCATCATAACTAGCAATAATTGTCCCTAAATCCTTATTTCCTTTTTTAATTTCTGCAAGTGCTCTAAAATCATCATAATCACTTTTCCAAGTACTTAAAACATTAACACCAATTAATTTCATTTCACTATAAAACCATTTTTCAAAATCAATCCAATTATCAGCATTATATATAATCCTATCTAATGTTAATTCTGGATGATGATTATTAATATATGTTTCAATACTATCCCATTTTTCTTTGCCTATATTTCTTTTAATTTTTTCATATTCTTGCAATATACTCAAAAACATTCCTCCTTTATAATTCCAAATTGTCTTTTTCTAATTCTTTATCAAATAATTCATAGTCTTTTTCATTAACACAATATATATCCATACAATAGTAACCATCTAAATCCTCATAAGGATCTCCTGCACCTATTACTTTAATATTCATCATATCTTCTGATAAATCTTGTGAATATTGACCATATTCACTAATACACTTATCAGAATTTTTCCATCCAATATTAAAAGACCATTCTATATCTGATTTCTTTAACAAATATGAATTATTAAAACCTAAATTTAGAAATTCCTTTAATGTTAAATCACCAGATGATACCATTTTTTTACAATAATCTAATTTATTAAAAAAAGATTTTTCATCATTCTTATAATCAAGTTGATATTCAAATAACAATTTATCCATAAATACACTACCTCCTATAAGTTAATTTCATCTTTTGATAAAATTTTTAACATTTCCTCTTCCATATATGAAAATGGATTAAAGTCCTTATGAATTAATCCATCTGCATAGTAATAATTTAAAGGAAAGAAATCATATCCTGAATCTTTTGTTTCTTTATATTCATTAGTATGTAAATCGTATGACATATACTCTTTTCCATCTGGAGATACTAAATGTCCTGAACCATCATTATATTTATGCCAAAACCAACCTTCTCCCAATTTTTCTGAAGGTACAATAGTTAAATCTTCCTCTATATCATCAGGATAGTTTATATTTGTTAAATCAATTGCTTCTTCTAAAGAATTATCAATATCATTAAAAAAGAATTGCAAAGACTTTTTATAGCTATCTTTATCAATTGTAGTCTTTTCAAAATTATCAGAACTTCCTTCTATTATTCCAATCAAATAAGAAGTATATAATGTTTCTACTATATTATTCCAAGACTTATATTCTGCATCTCTTAACTTCTGATTTTTATCGCATAATTCATTATAAGTTAATATGTTATTTTTCATTTCCAGCATTCTCCTTTTCATCTAAGGTTTCAACTGAATTTTTATATATTCCTTCTATCTGATGAATCATTTTTTTATTGTATGCGATTCTTAATTTTATATAAAGAATTTCTATTTCATCAGTTTCTTTCTCTAATTTCTTTTCAAGTTTTAAATTTTCTTTTAATAATCTAGTTAATAAATTTTTTGTTTCATTACTTCTTTTTTCAAATACAACTAATTTTGTTTGAAAATCCATCATTTCCTTAGCAACTTTATTTAAATCCATAAGATCACACTCCTTTACTCATATAAATTTTCATCAAATTGTTCATCAATTTCTATTAATTCTTCGTCGTCGTAACACATACTAGACATTTTCAAAGCAGAATATAAAAATAATAATAACAACATAAAAATAATTGTTAAAATAATTAAAATATATTTCATTTTTCCCTCCTAAAATTTTATAAAAAAAAGACCAACAAAGTTGATTATTGTTAGTCATAATTCATATTACCTATAACTATCAGACCACGGACAAATATCATCTCCGTTAGTATGGTAATTATGTTCTTTTACTTTTTTTGAAATATTATTCATAATTCTTCCAGTTGAAGAATCAATTACTTTTTTTACATCTAAATCGTTATAAGTATTATCTTCGTAATAGTATCCAAACAACATATAATGTATTTGATAATAGAAATTTTCAATGGCATTTGGAATAGATAATTCAATTAATATTTCGTTTTTCGAATTTTTCTTATCAATATATTTTTGCCATATATGTGCGTTATACCTAACAAGCATTCCATAAGACATTATTAGAAGATAGCAATAAAATGCTACATTAATATCCTTTATACCTTCATTAAATGTATCAGGAATAACCATATAATCTCGATAATAGATATTATTTTTATTATATATACCATTATCAATATTTTGTTTAAAAGCCATAGTAGGACAGCAAATACATATTTCTTCTTTATCAGTAATATTACCACTCATAGAAATTTTATTCATAATATTCTTAATTTCATCGTTAATATTATTACCTGGAATAAAATACCTCGATATATCATTTTTATCTTTAATCGCAGATAATGATATAACACCAGTTGTCTGAAAATATGTTTTCTCTATATTCGGTATATGCCTCAATAACTTATTAAAATCAATCTTTTGATTTTCCAACGAACTATTATAAATTTTCAAAAGAGATTTTACAGCACCATTTTTTTCAATAGTTATCAAAGATTCTAATATATTATCACTTATATCTACAGGTTTAACACTAAATCCATGTTTATTAAATCCATCAAGAATACCTGTATCAAATGTCTTTAAATATGCTAAACCTTTCAAAATATTATTCATTGCATAAGAAAATAAAAGTGGATTGGTATTTAAGCTAGAATTCACACCAGCCTTATAATACTCACTTGCTTGTTGAAAGCATGCAGAAGAAATATCAGCATGTTTTATTATTTCTTCATCTGGTACATTAGGATTTTCTTTCTTTATATATTCGTAACAATATTGTGTTTGTTCAAACATTTTTAAATCATTAAATGTTGATTCTAAAGGATTATTCGAAATTCTAAATAATTTCTTCATTGTAGATAACCTCCATCTATTAATTAATCAATCTATATTATTATATCATATTTCGATATTATAAGAATTGCTATTCCTCCCAATTAAATAAATTTATATATGCCAAAGCATCTAAATTAGTACTATTAGCATCTTTTAATCCTAAATGTAAATGAGGACCTGTACTTGTTCCTGTGGTAGATGTTTTAGCAATCTTTTCACCTTTTTTAATATGTGTTCCAACTTTAATAGTATCAGGTGTAGATTTATACTTTAAATGAAAGTAATTAGCACTTAATCCATTATCACAAGCAACTATTATATAATTACCAACTTTATTATAGCTTTCATAATAATTTAAATCATTATCTTGTGTATTTATAATAGATGTTACTGTTCCATCACAAATACTATATACATTTGTTCCAACAGGAACAGCAAAATCCCAACCAGAATGTTGATCTACAGTCTTTGTTCCATCACTAGTAAAATCAAGTTCTCTAGATTCGAAAACAATAGATGTTACAGTAAAATCTTGTGATTTTTTTAAAGGAAAAGAAAAAGGCAGTTCTAAGAATACATCCGTATAATCGTTAGAATCTGCCACACTCTTATCATTTATATAACATAAATCTATTTTATCAATTTCTACACCATCTTCATTCTTACCACTTTTAATAGTATATTCAGGTAGTGTATTATCCTTTTTTAAATCCTTACAAATTGTTTTAATAGGAATCATTTGTTTCTTTTCTGAATCAACATTTTTTAGATATGCTTTTTCCCATTTCTCATAACTAAGTTTAGATGTATCAAGTATATTATTAGTTCTTTGCAAATAATATACTATTCTTTCAAGAGTAACATAACCATCTTTCTTTAAATGATTATTTAATAATTTCCTATATCTATCTGCATATATTTGATTATTTATAACAGTAGAATTTTCTCTCATTTCAGATAACAATTGTTTTTGATATTCTGAACCTGTAGAATAACCAACAATAGCAATAATAGTAATTAATATAAAACCAATTAAACCAAATATTAGAAATACAATTGATAATTTAATCAGTAGTATCTTTTTCATAATTGTCCTTATAGTTAAACTTATCTTCAGACTCACCCATATAATATGTTTCTAAAGGTGTTGCATATACATTAATTCTAAGTCTTTGCTTATTAGTAATATTAATTAAGAATTGTCCTTGATTACATCTTGTCAAAAATGCTTTTTGTGTTTCAGTTAGTTTATTATTAGCATATATTTTTTCAAGTGCTTGTAAATCATCATCTTTTAGCATACCAGTAAACTGATATTGACAGTTATTAAAAATAGCTGTTGCATTTCTAAGTATCTGAGCAGTACCAACTAAGTCTTGTATTGATTGAGTACCAAGTACCATTCCATAACTATATTTTCTTAATTTTCTAGTTAGGCTTGCAAAGTATTTTAATAATGTAGGATTTTCTTCATCAATAAAACTATGAAATTCATCTACTACAATTAGTCCTCTTTTTTTATCTTCCTTTGTATCATTAATCTTTTTATTAGATACAATCTCATTATTTAAGAATGTTAATAAATTAATCATTTGAGTATTAATTAATCTTCTACTAGAATTAAACATTAATTCCTGTAAATTAAAAGCAATCAAATCATTAGATAAATCTATTGTTGTATATCCATTAAATAAATTAGCATCTTGTCCTATAATTAATCTTTTAAGTAATACCTCAATATTAACTAATATTCTTGATTCTTCTTTATTTGTTACCTTTTTCTTATATTCTATTAGATAATCATATAATTCAGAAAAAATAGGATAATCACGAGGATTAAATCTTTCAAACTGTTCTAGTGTAGTATTTTTAGTTATTCCAAATGTCTTATAGAATTTTTCTACTATATCAAGTAAAACAACAAGTTCTTTTTCTGTAATATTTTGAAATACAGTAGTAAAAAATGTTTCTAGAAAACCAAGATGTTTAGATAATATATTATGCGTATTTTCATCGTCTTCGTCATTAGTTTGAACAAATCTTACTTGTAATGGATTAATTAAACTTTTACTTGATAAATCAATATATTCTCCATTATTTCTTTCAACGAATTTTTGATACTCATTTTCAATATCAAATAAGAATATTTTAGTACCTCTAGCAAATTCATTACATACTAGTAATTTCATTAAATATGACTTACCACAACCTGTAGAACCTACTATACTAATGTTATGACTAGTTCTTTCATTATTTAAATAAAATGGATCAAAGAATGCAGGTAATCCATATCCAGCATCTTCTCCTATTAACCAACCATTAGAATCATTATGATAGATTTCGCTAAAAGGAAAACTACTTGCAAATGTTAGAGTTGGTACAAACATAGGATAATCTTTTACATTTCTATTAGATAAATCATAACTTTGCCATAATTCCATTTGTCTTAGTTTAGGAACATCAACTTTAATCTGGTATATTTCAGCATTTCTTTTAATTTCTTTAATTGTTTCTTCTCTTTGCTTTTTAGAACCAGTTACAGCCATTACAATTGATACTTCTTTAATCTTTTCATCATTTGCTGATATTTGCTCAATTAATAATTTATAGTTATTCATAAGTGATTGCATTTCAGTAACATCACTTAAATTCTTACTTGTATTATAATCTGCTAAAACTGACTTAAAATTAGCATTTAAGATATTAAGTATTTTGGATGAATCAATACTCTCATTAATTGTCATAGATACATTAATATTAGGAATATTAACTATTCTATCTAAAAATCCACCTTCTAAAAACAATGGATAATTTTTAATAGTAACCATCTGAACTACTTTATCATCAAACTTTAATTGAGATGGTGTTTCTCTTAAATTCATTGGTACTATTAAATCAAATAAATCATAATATATTAATTGGTCCAAATTAACATTTGAAAAATACATATTACAGAAAATCTTTAATAAATGCTTTTTATTAGTTATGTTAGTAATCTCTAATTTAGGAACAGTAGATAAACAAAGTCTTTCAAACTCTTCCTTATATTTTTCTAATTCTTCTTTATTTTTCGCAATTAAAGAAAAGTAATAAGAACTTGCTGATGTAATGTTTTCTTGTTCAATTACATCAATGAATTCCTTATTGTTAGAAAGTATATCATATCTAGATTTATTATTTCTATACTTTTCAATCAATTTTTGATAATTTTCTTTATTTGCATTTAAATTTATCTTTTCATCAAACTTATATGCCTTAATTGTTATAGGAAGTCTATAAACTCGAGCTAAAGTATGATAAAATAATTCTTGTTCACTTTTATTAGTGAGTGAAAGGTCAATTGGTTGTAGTCTGTAAAATATAGCCAGTTGACCTGTTTTTAATGTTATTAAACCATTATCATCAATGTTTTTAATATTGGTAAATATTTGAGAATTACCAATTTTCTTTTTTAATTTATTCTTTTTGATATAGTTTTGCTTTTTCTTACTTTTAAGTTTTCTAATAAGCTTAAATTCTTTATCTTGAATACTTTTTAATTTATCTTTTGGTGGTAATTTAACTATTTTATACATCTATATTATCACTAGAAAAATATACATATTCCTTAGTATTAAACATATACCTAGAAAATAAAATAACTAATTTATATAATCTATCACATTTACTAAAATTCATTGGTACGAGTGCTAAAACACCAAGTGATAGTATAACAAATCCTATTGTATATGCTTTAAGTAAAAATAAAATAGTAAATATAATACCTACTATTCCACCAATAATAATATCCATCAATTGTAAATTAAATAATCCAAGATTTCTTTTGATTGTTTGCATAGTAATATACATTTATCATGCCTCCTTAAATTTTATCTTTTTCATTTCCATAGTCATATAACTTTGGTTTAAAGTAATTCTTTCTAGGATTACCAATATTTCTAGCACTTTCAAAAGCCATTCCTACACCATTTCTAATATCATTAATTCCTTTTCGAGCAAGGCTTACACCACTTCTTACATAATCTGGATTATACCTATTTTCTCCAAAATTCCATTTAGAACCAACATCATTAACCATAGCCTCACCTCGACTTTCAAGCATTCTACCATAAGCACGAGCAAGACCATTATTACTGTTTTGTAGGTCTATACCTCTCATAACATTTGCTATACCCCTACCAGTTTTATCATTCATCTTACTTGCTAATCTTTCATTCATTTTAGGATTAACACTCGCTAGACCATGATACATACCTTGAGCAGTTTTTAAAGAACCTTGTCCTAATTCTTTTAAACCTTTTGCAAACTTCATTCCACCTTTAGACATACCTTGAGCAGTTTTTAAAAGACCAAGACCTACAGCTCCAGCAGTAGCAAATCCTCCTGCTAAACCACGCATTGCCATAAGAGTATCTCTTCCACTATTAGCAGATACATTTTCACCAATAAATCTATTAAGTGCTGTAGAACCAGTCATAAGCATCATAGCACAACCTAAATATAAAATAGATTGTGAAACAATTTTAGTAAAATAAGGTAAACTATTAATCACATTACTATTTTGAATAGCAGGAAACATTATAGAAGTTAAACCTATTAATAACATCAAAGCACCAGATTGTAAAACAAGTGATGCTAATTGTTGCCATAATGCTGATCTTTGTTCTTTTCTACCAACACTAGTTGCAATTACTAGTGGTGATATTACCATTAAAAAAGCTAATTCCAATTGTCTTCTACCAAGCATTAAAACAGCAAATCCTATTGATAATAAAAAGACACAACCTACTAATATTCCAAATAAGAAATTATAATTAAAAGCATAATCCTCTTTATCATTCCATATACCAGGTACATGAATATTACATCTATAAGAGAATGCTCCACTATCAGATACATTCGATGCAGTAATTACCTCATTCCTAACTAGTTTTTCAAAATCTTCCATTGTAGATACATCATCAACAGACGAATAACCAGTTAATATCTTTTTGAGTTCTTTTACATTATTAGCATCACTCTTATCATCTCCATTGCCTTGTTTATAACAATTTTCATTTATTGATAAGTATGCTGTTTTCATAGTATCTCCAATAGTAGAATTATCACCAGTAAAATTATTATATATAGCACCTGAAATACTGATGCCTAAATTAATACTAGTATTCATTATTAAGTAGATACTAAAAATAAGAAAACCACATTTAACGATTTCCTTAACAGTTTCAAACATAGGTTGTTCTTGAACATCTGCATCTAATATTCTAAAAGATATTTTCCATACAGAGAACAAGAATAATACAACAAATGATAATATAAAAAAGGCATTAAATATTTTTGTAAACGGTGAATTATCCATATCTCTTAATAAATCAATAAAATTAATACTATTAATCTTATGAGCCACATCATATAGTACATCTATTGTACTAAATATAATATTTATAACTCCAATCCCTAGACCTCTTAATATATCTAGAACACCATACTTTATATCATTACTAATGCTTAATACTTGTAGCACTTATATCACCTACTTTACTGTATCAATTATAAAATTAATGATTGATGGTACAAGTATTAAAAGAACAAGTCCAACTACTGTATAAATAATAGTTTTTTTCTTTCTTTGTTTTGTTTCATCATCTCCAATAATAAATTGAATTACAAATATTACTAAAGCAATGAATGATAGAACAACTCCAAATACTTGAATCTTCGTTCCAAGATTTTTAATAATGTTTCCTAGTGCTTCAATAGTAATATCTCCACCCTCTATTTTATCTAGTGCTGAAACATTTGTATTAATACTAGATAATAATGTAAGAATAAAAGCAGTAGCAAATCCATTCAAATTTAATATTTTATTTTTTATATTATGTAACATAAAACCTCCTCCTACATTTCAATACATTCTTCATTTTTTACAATATAATCGTCAATATAATAACCCATGCTATTACCAAAAAGATCATCTACCATTTTAGATGTTTCATAATCATGAGCATCATATAAATCTAATTCTTCACCTTTATAATTTATTTTGTCATTAGTCTTTACTAATTTATCAAAGAAAGGAATTCTATCCTTTTCAACATCTAAAAAATAATAACCAGATCTTAAAGCAATTTTCTTATTATCATAAGGATAATCAACATAATCTTTAATGAATTTACAATTAGCAGAATACAAATCTCTTTCTACTTTAAGTCCAAATGGTAATTTAAGATTTTCAAGTTCACTTAACATAACTGAACCCCATTCCCATTCAAAAATGTGACAGTAACCATATAATAGATAATCACCATCTTCTTGTTTTTCAGCCTCAGTTATTAACCATGTACCAGAGCCACAAGGATTAAAATACTTAACTAATACTTCAGCATTGCCACCTTTACCATCTTGAGAACCGAGAGGATATTTTTTGAATTTTTCCTCAATTTCTTTCGTTAAGAGTTTCATACAGACACCTCACAAACCTGATTAAGATTATTTTTTTCATCCATTTGATTTATAAAGCTTGCAGTATATTCATCATCAAATTCTCTTATAAAACTTGGATACTCTAAATCTTGTTCTTCTTCACGTTCAGATTCATAAGAATAGGTTTCATAATCGTCATAACTTTCTCCAATACGAGCGAAACGATATGAATAATCATCTTCGGCTAATTTACTGAGTCCTTCTACAATAGCAGTAACTTCTTCATATCCTTCACAACCGTCATACCATTTTATACCATTCCAACCAAAGTATTTTTCATAACTATTTTCAACTTTAAAATCCAAATGTTCCAATAAATTATAATCTTCATTTTTATCTTTTAAATAATTTTTAACATAGTCATTTAATTTCTTAAAACCTTTTTTTGATGTTACAATTCTAACATCTGACCTATAACCCATAAGATGCCTCCTTTTCGTTATTCCTATAGTAATCAAGAATAAGTTGTAGATTTTGTTTTTTTAGCTTGTTCTTTTCGTTTGGTAATTTGTTATTAATTAAGTCATTTACAAATCCACCTGTTCCAAAAATATAAACACCATCATATAAAGTCATAGCAGTATTGTTATCAACTATTGAATAACAAATACCATCTTCTAGTCCATCTAAATTATTTCTAAATTCCTGATCTTGTTCTTTTGTTAGTTTATCTAATGTTTCTATAGAATATCTTGCAGAAGGTATATTAACATCACTAGTTCTTAAAACTAAAACAGCAATATCCAAATCCACCTCATCGACCTCCTTATCAAATTTAAAATCAACTTCTAAAGCCTCTTCTTCATTTAACTTTAGATAGTCATACTTACCTTTATTATCTAAAGATGTAAAAACGGATACTTTGTCAGTACCCGTTTTCATATATAATATCAAATCACCTTTATTGTTATTACCATAATATTTAAATTCAATATTAAGCATACCATAATTATTTAATAAGTCCTTTAATTTGTATGTTTTATCTTTATCAAACATTATGATACCTCAATTTCTGATTCTTTTTTATCTTTAGTTTTTTTGTTTTTTGTTGTTTTCTCTTCTTTTTCTGGTTCTTCATCATATCTTTTTGTAGATAAGAATGAAATCTTATTAGCACTAATATTTAGTGTATCATACTCAATATCTTTATACTCGTTTTTCTTAGAATAAAATGAACCTGTGATTGCAATTAAATCACCTTTTCTACAATACTCTGATACTGTTTTAGCAGAGCCATTCCAAGCAGAAACATTTATAAAATCTGTTTCATAGACACCTTCTTCGTTTTTTTCTTCCTTAGGAACAGCTAGTGTTATATTGGTAACTGATTTGCCACTTTCTGTTTCCATTAATTCAGGTGTTGTTACTAATCTTCCAATTAATATTGCAGATGATATATAAATATCATCAGTAACTTTTTCCTTATCCAAATAAGATATTTGCTTAGGGACAACTTCTAATTTATTTATATTAGTTCCCATTATATCAACTGAATTAGTAATTATAGTTCCTCTAACAGCAAGCACATCATCTTTATTAACAATTTGAACTATGTTTTCTGCCATTTTATTTCTTGCTGTAAATTCTATAAATTCCTCTGATTCCTTTCCATTTATTGTTCTAGGAAGAGAAAGTCTAACTAAAGCAACTTTCTTCCCTTCTTCATCTTCTTTTAATTCTGGTTTTTCAACCACTTTACCACAAAATGTACATAAATTTCTCATATATTTCCTCCACTTCTAAATTTATATATTTTCCATTTCAAGATTTTTAGTATATTCATCTATTATGTCTTCAAATTCAATTTCATCAATGTGTTCTAGCACACTGTTATAAACTTTTTCTTGAGCATAATAATCATATCTATCTAATTTTAATTTTTCATCTATATATTTTGTTATACCCATGCTTTCATATATGTCTTTTTGTTCTTGTTCGTTTTTATCATATATTAAGTTCATGAATTTATCTTTACAATCATTACTAAGTTGTATTTTACCAATTTCTATCCAATTATCAGGTATCTTATCAAAATCAAATGAGCATTCTTTATCATTACTAAGAATATGTAATTTATTCTCATCTAAATCTATTAAATATGCAAACTCACAAAATAATGTATCATTAATAAATTCTTTATCATCGGTCATATATCTTAAACCTTTATTATAATATTCTGGATAACCATTAGTAACACTTAAATAATAGTACCAATCTGCTGTTCCACTTCCAAAATGTTTTGGATCCCATTCATTTTTAATATTATTGTTTTTCCAAAATTTAAGAATTTCTTTTCTTTCTTTTTCTGTTGGTATATCAGTTTGGTTTACCATAATCATATTATCAAATATTTCATTTAATCTTTCTACACTATTATTCTTTATAAAGTTTACAACTTCTACTCCTTTGCCTTCAAGATAACTATCCCAATGATTGTATGAAACTTTATATTGTTTATTTTTTATAAAACCTATTGCGCCTCTTGTAGACATTATTTATTTTCCTTTCTTTTAGATAAGATAAATAATAGTCCACCAATAGCAATAATTCCAATAGGTATTATAATTGAATCAATATTAGCTAAAGTATTTGGTACTTCGATTACTTCTTTTTCATCTACCATAGTTGCTTTAACTATTTCACCATCTTCTAATATTTCAAAATACATTTTTTCATTATTAAGTGTGTATCCTTCTGGTGCTTCCTTTTCTATAAAGTAGTATTTTCCATATTTTAAATCTTCAATAGTAATTTTACCTTCATTATCAGTTCTACCACTATAAACTAATTCATCATTTTCGTTATACACTTCAATTAATGTATTAGGTAATGGTTCACTTGTAGATATATCTTGTTTTGTAATTTCAACTGTACCAGTTATTTGTTTATTTTTCATTTCAGCTTTTACAATTTCTCCATTTTCTTTTATTTCAAAATAAACAATTTCGTCAGTAATTACATAACCAGTAGATGCCTCTGTTTCAATGATGTAATATTTACCAATTTTTAGATTATCGATAATTACTTTACCGTTTTCATCAGTAATTCCTTTAAATATTTCTTCATTTTTATCAGTAAATATTTTTATTTCAGTATTAGGTATAACATCACCATTAACAAGGTCTGTTTTAGTAAATTCAATAGTACCTTTCTTTAAACTATTTTCAAAAGATAAATCTACTGATACAACAGGAGTATATTGGTCTTTATATTTAATAGTAAAATAATGTTTAGTAGTATCTAACACATGATTTTTATCTGTTGTTTTTTCTACTAGGTAATATTTACCTAAATATAAATCATTTATACTTAATTTTCCATTTTTAATTTTATATGTACCAATTAAATCATTTTTCTTATATATCTCTGTTCCGTCTGTTGATTTTATATCTTCATTTGCAAATAGCCCGTAAGATACATTATCAATATTAGTTTTTTCATAATGATAAGAACCATCTTCAATTACCATTTCTTCTCCAGTTTTAGTAATATTAACTTTACCTTTTACCTCTTTGTTATCAAAATTTACTTCAAATAAGATTCCATTATCATCAGTAATTAATTTTGAATTTTCTCCTATTTCAAATGGTTTACTTTCTTTATTCCATAAATATCCATCAATCTTTTGATCTACTTCCTCTAAAGTATATTTTCCACTATGTAATGGATATGGAGTTATAAACTCACCATTTTCATCTGTTTCATATTCACATACTTCTACAGTATTTGGATATGATATAGTTTGACACACATATTCATTTGTATCTAAACTTTTAATTTTGAATTTAATATTTGCTCTTTTTACAACATTTCCAGTATCAGCATCTATTTTAATTACTTTTAATTTAGCAGTAATTTCATTATCTGTTAAAAGCATACTTTTTTCTTCATTACTATCTTTATTAACTACTATTTCAAAGTCTTTTACTTTTCTATAATTCTTTGTAGAATTAACTTGTTTTACTACATAAGTTCCATAAGGTAATTCAATTGATGCTTTACCATTTTCGTCTGTTGTAAATGATGTAAATAATTGGTTGTTTGATTTTAAATATACATCAAATTTAATATTCTTTTCTGCTTTAATTATACTAGTTAAATCTGATGTAAGAATTTTATGAAATTCATATTTATTTGATATAACTTTTTCATATAAATCAATAGTTGGATTTTGATTATTAGAGTTAATAGTAACGGTTTCTACCTTATCTGATAAAATATAACCCTTACTTGCTTCTAATTCTTTTACAGTATAAGTACCATAAGGTAATGTTTTACTTGTATTATTAGTACCAATTACTAATGTATCTACAAGTTCATTATTTGAATTATAAATACCATATTTAGCACCATTTAAAGTAGCATCTCCTTGTGGTATACTTCCTGTTTTAATATCAAGTTTATTCCCTGTGATAGTTCCAGCAGTAGTTTTAATTGTTACATTAGCAATAACTGGATCTAACATACCAGAACTTGCCATTTTTTGATTATCTCCATTATAGTAAATTAATGTAACCTTATTATCAAAATTTTTCTTTATAAATTGTATTTCATTTTCTCCTGATGTATTATTTGATTTAATTTTTAATGTGTTTCCATTAATCTCTACACCATTTAAACTACTACTATATATTTCATAGTTGTTTAAAACACCGTTGTTATCTGTTATAGTTATTTCATCACCCATATTTACTTCTAATGTAGTATCATCAAATGATGGAGTTACATAGTGATTATTAACTAAATTAATTATTTCGTTTTTCTCATTTTCAATATTAATTCTTGGAGCATCATAATAATTGTCAGTAACCCAATAAGTATCTCTACCTGTTATAGTTTCCCAAATTAACTCTTGCGATGCCATATAATAATATCTACTTTGATGACCTGGATAATCATATCCATAGTAAGCATATAATCTTACTTTTTGTTTTACTTCATTAGATAAATTGGCTATACTCCAATCCTCTGTTGAAGAATAAATATCAGTATTGATTGCGACACCTGGATCGATGCAGTATGCTGTAATACCGTTCATTAAAAACCTATTTGCTTTAAATAAATAAGTATTATTTTGAGTATTAATAACTTCATATACACCATCAAATCTATCTCGATCAAGCCATGTATCGTCAACACTTGCTTTTGCACTTCCCATTCCTAATCCAAACATAAATATCATTGAGAGTGCAAATAATACCTTTCTTAATCTTTTCATTTTTTCCTCCCATAAAAAAAGGAACAACCTAATGTTCCTAATAACTTGTATAAATTTTAAGTGTGCTACCATTACATTGATAGCTTGTAACTTTGTCTGATAATGTTTGTTTTATCTCTCTACCTATATTCTCACATTCTTCACTACTTGAATAAGTGTTTTCTTTAAACATATATTCAATGAAATATCCTAAAACATTTCCACTCTTAGACATTACTGTTATATATTGTGAATTTGTAATAGATTTTTTAAATTTAAATTGCATAGGTAAAGAAATATTCATACATTCATCAGAACTATAACAATCTATTCTACCTCTATGTTCGTTATAATCTAACGAATTTGTATCTACTGAATTATCTACAACCTCAGGTTGAACAGTTTGTTCTTCGTGTTTTGTTTCCTCAATAATTTGTGTATTTGTATTTTCTTCCTTATAAATATTTTCATTATGTATTTGTTCTTCTACATGTATATTTTCTTTTTTATTACTTGTTTGATTACTTGATTCTTCTTTAGGTTGAACTAAATCTGATTTCTTTTCATCATTAGTTTCTGTTGTTTCTTGTTTTTCCTGTTTTTCCTTTTCATCAACCTTATTATCTTGTGTTTGTTCTTCATCTTTATTTATAATAACATCTTCCTTATTATCAATTAATTCTTCGTTTGATGAATTAACTTCTTTTTTAGAATAATTATTATAAATGCATACACAAGCACCCATAAATATTAATATACAAATAGCAATACATATATTTTTTTTCTTCATATTATTGTCCCTCCTCATATAAATAGCAAGATAATAAAATCTGTTATACTATTTATCTCGCAAAATATTAAATTTTGCAAGGGCAATTTTCAGTTTTTTGCATTTTTAAGGAATTTTTAGTATTTTATATAGCATATTCTCCCTCCTTTCATGCTAGTTTTTTATATGAGGTCCCTATAAACTCAAAAAAACACATAAAAAAAAGACCATCGATACTGCTGATAGTCCTATTGATATAAATGTATAAATTTATTTAGTCCCATTTTTAAGCTGAATCTTATAATGGCACTTTTTCTAATCGTGGTAAGTAGTTCAGAGTTAAGTCCTAGTGTTTTTATTATTACATTATTTGTAAGTCCGTCTATAAAAGTAGCAACAAATACCTTTTTTTCCATTTCATTTAGATTTTCTAGTGCTAGTCCATATTTAAGAATAAATTCTTTTTTCTTTTCGTCATCTTTAATTTTGTTTAAACATATTGCTTCGACTTTTGATGATGTAACTCTTTGAAAACTTCCTAATTTTTCTTCATATTTGCATATTGATGACGAATCAATATTTTCTTCTTCGCCAAAGTCTAATATAAAACTATCTACAATATCAACTACATCAAAGATAATATTTTTTAATGTTTCTGTTGGATATTGATTTGCAACATTACTACTCAAATAAATACTTTTTCTTCTTCTCATAATACCTCCCCCTAAATAAAGAAAAGAGAATTACAGACATAAAAAGTCAATAATTCTCCTAACTTACATTATAAACAAATACATGCACATCAAATCTAATATAAGGAATAAATTGATTAATGAATAATAACACCATAGACAACAACCTCCTAGTAAAGTATAGAAAATCACCAAATTCATTTTGTTGGTTTCTATACTAGCACCCTGAAATATCAATGTCAATTCCTTTTTAAAGGAACGAACATTTGTAGCATTGTTGTCCTTTCTTTAGAGTTATCACTCATTATACACATTATAGCCCTTGACATATCGAAAATCAAGCCCTAAAATGCTCCTTTATAAAACCATTTTATAATCTATTTATAATCTAAATTATAAATATCACGAAAGCTTCTAAGCCCTTTGTTTTTCTTGTTTTCCGTCAGTACACTCATACACTAAAATATCTTCAATCTTACACCCTAAAACATAACAAAATTTAGCTAAAGTATTATAATCTGCCTGAAAAGTTTCATTATAATAATGCCTTTTTATTACATCATACTTAATTCCCGTGAGCTTGCTCATCATATTTATTGATATATTTTTTCTATCCATTACCCTTTTTAAATTAGAATGTAACATGCCATAATTTGTTTCTATTGTAATATACTTTCTCATTACAACAGCCCTTTCCATTCTCATAAAAAAATAAGGTAGTAAAATTTCTCAAAACTTTACTACCTTTTAATTTTTACATTCCAATTATATCAAATCTATTTACTGATTGCAAATAATTTTATATTGATTCACTAATAAATTTTACAATATAATCTAGATTATTTTCTTCTATAATACTAGATAGAGATTCAGCATACTCTAATCCTTCTTTTTTCTTTTCAGTTCTTTTAAACATTATATGATCTAGTTCATTTTCTTTATCAATCATTATAATATATGAATCATATACTGTTTCATTTTCATAGTACATTTCATATTTTTCACCTAAATCGATATTTTTAATAATGTCTTTTTTAATGCATACTACACCAAAAACAACATCTTCTTTTTTATATTCTTTCATATAAATAACATTATCTAATGCTTTCTTTTCATTTTCTTCTTTTATCATATCATTTAGAGGTTCACTTAAAATAGCATTAATTAACTTTTTAGCATTTTCATTTAAACCTTTTTGTTCTTCTCTATCTTGTTGTTTTTGTTTGATTTTATTTATTAAATCAATATAATCCTGTTTCATAATCTCACCTTTATTATCAAGTATTATATATAATACTTTTATCCTATTTAAATAGCCTTATAAAAGGCTATTATTCTTTATCTAACATAACCGAAGGAATATGAAAGATAAAGTAAAATGGTTCAATGTTAGAAATAACTTCTAACAATTAAAGAATATCATAAAATCAGTTATTTTTCAACAATATTCATCAATTTAGATATAGAATAACCTATAAAACCAATTTCTATACAAGTTGGTACCAATGTTATTTCATATCCAAAACCAATACTCACTATCGAAATAGTTAAATCAAACGGAATACTATTTATATAGCAAAATGATTTTGAAAAACTAAAATTAATAAATAAAAACATTATAAATAATACAAATATTATTGAAAAAAACAAAATATTTTTAAATATTTCCTTATAAGGATTTGAAGAATAATACATACTACATACACCTCACTCTCAATTAATTATAACACAATTTGCTCGTATTTGTTTGTATAAAAGAACATAATATTATAAATAATGGGAAAATTACTATTAGGTGGTATGTAGTATGTTAAGAAAAAGATTAATCGATTTAAGAGAAAACAATAATTTATATCAAAAGGATATAGCTGAGATTTTAGGAATTAGACAGCAAACATATTCTTTATGGGAAAATGGTACAAAAATTATACCACTTAAACATTTAAACAATCTTTGTAATTATTATAATGTATCAATGGATTATATTTTAGGACTATCTTCATATAACTCATCAAATACTATAAAGAAGAAAAAAGAACTTGATAAAAAAATAATAGGTAAAAGAATAAGATTAATTAGAGATAAAAATTCACTAACGCTTCGTGACTTAGCTGAAGTATTAAATACTACATCTTCAACTATCTCGGCATACGAAACAGGTAAAAATTTAATATTAACTGCATTTGCATATGAGATATGTAAAAGATATAATATTTCTATGGATTGGTTATGTCATAGAAGGTAAATTTCAAGAATTAATGGCAAAAAAAAGGACGATTAATAATTTAATTAATTTTATAATTATCTAGAAAAAAGCCAAGGATTATTTTATTTTTCCTTGGCTTTTTTAATACATCTGAATACCGTCTATTTCATATCCATATATGCCTGCATAACTTTCAGTACCTATTTTAGTTCTGCTGTCTACCCACGGTAGCCATCTACCTCTTACTATGATATTTCCATTTTTATCTTTTTTTTCCTTGATATGCGTTCTGAATTTTACCCATCCTACTGTTGACCATATTTTAGTACAATCCATTGATTTATTCAGTATACCACTATAAGAATTTGAATGATTTTCATTATAATCCTTCGAACTTATTGGTTCTAACCATTCGTTGTTTGGAGCACCTAATATATGTGATTGGATAAAGATTTCTCCATGTTCACATTTTCCTTTTAATCCACTAATTGCTCTACCATATCTTCCTGCATATCCGTCATCTGTAGCATCACATTTATGAACCTCTGGGAGCCATGTACCATCGTATGCTTTATATGTAATAATTCCGGTAGTATCTTCTATTTTATTGGTTTTTGAATTGTTATTAAGCTTATCTAAAATCATCTTTAAAAATCTATTCCATCCCATATCTAACGTCCTGTGAGGACAATATTTATCCATGTAATCTTGATGTTTTGTAACCTTTTCTATTCCCCATCCATATCTTTTAAGAATATCTACAATTAATTCTACTGCATTTTGCTCTGCTTTGATAAACTTTTCTCCACCTGATTTAGAATAACATATTTCTATTGCTATACCTTCACGGTTTCCTTTTCCTCTACTGCCATCTCCTGCATGCCATCCATTTCTATTTTCTTCTATACCTTGTACGATTCTATAATCATCTACGGCATAATGAAATGATACTTCATTACTATTCCCTAACATATATGATATTTCAGCCATTGCTGAAGCATCATTATATGTATTATGTACTACTATTCTTGTTGGGTTCATTGAATAAGGACACTTTAATTCTATTTGATAGTTAGGACATTTAACCTTTGTTAATTGCATTGTTAATCATTTCCTTTTCCATCTATTTCTTCATCTGAAAATTCATTTTCTTCAAGATTTTGTTTGTATAGTTCCTCATCAAATTCCACTTCCTCAATTTCAAACATATTTATCCTTCTTCCTCATCTTCTAACTCTGTTGTCATATTTTTAAGTAATGATTCTATTTTTGTTCTCATTCCTTTTGGTACGGGTAATCCACATAACAACATGTTTTTTAGAATACTTGTAGTTTCATATAAAATATATAGTATTCCGAATAATTCTGTTAAACCTATATTTTGTATTTTAATAAAATCCATTATTTCATCCGGCATAAAAAACATCATGTCTATTTTTAACATATAGTCCATGCACACTGTAAATATTATACATACTATCATGGCTATCTTTTTTAATAAACCTGTGCGTCCTACTGTGCTATTCCATTGGTGCTCTTTTAGAGCCCTAATAGAGCCTAATATTACATCTAATACTATAAAGATTATTATAACTTTTATTAGTATTTTTGAATTAATATAATCACTATATTTATCTATCATATTATTTCCTTCTTTCTTTTTTTGTACATAGTTATGAATATTTTACCTTTTTATTTTCAATTTTTTAAATAAACTATATTTTTATATAATTATAATTAATAAAGCATTATATTTACAAATAAATACTATAATACTACTACGATGGGAACTGACTTCTTGATGTTCAACTATATGCCTTTGTATAGATTTCTTTTCTATTGTATCATTAAACCATATAATAGACAGAATATCCTCAAAGTTACACATACTTTTATCTCGTCTACTTGCTATATTTGTCGCATAAATCTTATATTGTATCGAATTTCAGGTTATTTGCTAACCTCATCCGATTTATGCAACCATAATATGCAATTTCTGTACATCAAACCAAGGTTTACCTCTAGTTTTATTTAGTTTCTACCTTGTGATGTGTATCCTTGTCTTTGGCTAAAGGTTACTGCCACTAAGCTCCAAAGCAATTCTTATGTCTTAGTTTTAACACATGTGTGTCGCACTAAAAAAAGAGAAAATCTGATTTTCTCTTTTTGGTAAATATAATTTTGTTATGTTATGAATGATTATTCTTTAATAATAAATTTATTATTACTTATATTATAAATTATTTTATCAAAAATTTTTTGATTATCACATTTTAGTTGTACAAATATTGAATCAATTATATCTAAAGAAATTGTGTATTTTTTTGAATTTTTGCTGTCGATAAAAGATATATTCATATTTAAAAATACAATATAATATCTTTTCTCTTCTATATATTTAATGAAATTTTTAAAACAATAGTTATCTTTGTCAAATAAGCTTTCACCGTTTTCTAAAAAAACCTCATCATTTTCAATTGATACATTAGCATTTTCTAATTTTATATCATAAAAAATTTTTTTTATGATATTATCATATTCATTAGGTATTATAAAATTTATTTCCAAAGTTATCTCTCCAATCTTTATATTAAGGGGTTACTAAATTTGCAGGAATTGACCACCATCCAGGTGGGAATAAAGAAGGTATCATTCTTATTGCTCTATATATTAGATAGCTTCCTCCTATCGTAATAACTGCTTTTTCAACATTTTCTACTGTTTGATTATTATTATCTTTCTTCTTTTTGCTAGGATCATATGCAGGACCACGTGAAGGTTGATCACCATTCCAATTCCAATCATGAACATGCGGAACCGGTAAGTCAGGGTGATGAGTTGGGTGACTATAATCAACATCTGTTGTTGCTCTTCCATCTGGACCATATATTCTCTTATCGCCATTTGGTTTTGTTAATTCACTATTAGGTTTAGATTTTGTCGGTAATTTGTTTTTGTTCTCACTCTTATAGACAACAGGAGTAGTGGTTCCAATACTTTTGATACTGTTAAGAGCTGTATTTATGGTATTTGATATGGCGCGCACTAAATTCGAAATGAAATTATCCCCATTTGGATCACTAAATGATATTGGATTATTGTTACAATATAAATATAAATTATAAGACAATATTTTTTCATTCAAATCAATGATACTATCAGTGTTTATGAAGCGACCAATTTCTGGACTATAGTATCTGCTATTTAGATAGTACAAATTAGTTTCTGTATCATAGTAATAACTCCTATATCTAAATGGGTTTATTAATGCAATATGGCTTGGATCTATTATATCAATACCATAATTATCCTTTATCGATAATATATTTCCCCATGAGTCATATTCGTATTTTGCAACAATATTATCACTAGTATCGATAATGGCTATTATATCTTTTGCTATATTCTTAACGTAGTAGTATGTATTTCCATTATATTTAAATCCAATTACATCATTATTGTTGTACATGTAGTATATCACATTATTTCCACGTTTTTCAAGTATAATCTTTTTATCTTCTAAATAATATTTTGTTTCAATATTATTCGATATCTTACTAATTCTTATATTATCATAATTATATTTAAAATTTACACTGTTATAACTTTTTAATTCTCTTCCATTTGCCCATACCAATACATCATTGCCTATATTCGTTGGATTGCCTATCGAATCATATATTATAGTTTTATTATCATAACCAACTAATTGATCTTGCCAACTATTATTATAACTATAATTTTGTTGATCAATTAAAGTCGATGTATTGATGTTATATATTTTTTTATTAATTATATTACCTGATAGATCATAGACATATACTATTGTTTGATTGGTCATGTAATTATTTTCTTTTATTAATTGATTAAAGTTATCATAATAATATTCATTGATTAAATTACCATTTAGATACATATGAGTAATATTATTCATTTTGTCATATTTATATTTAAATGTTCCTAATAAATTGGTTATACTTTCTATTAAATTAGATGTCCTTTTTCCCTTGTTTTTATATGTATATGAGCTTGTTCTAGTAGTTATTAATCTGTTTAAATTATCATATTCATATTGAAGTGTATTATTATCGTATGTGGTATAAGATAGCAAATTATTGTTATATACATTTGTAATGTTATACTCATTTTCGTCCAACATATATTTTTTATTTACTATTTTATCGTCATTGTCATATATATATCTAGCCTTAAAATCATCGTGCTTAAAATCTCTAACTCTGTTAGCTAAGTCGTAATAGTATCTATATGTACCATTATTTGAAGTGATTTTGCTTAGATTTCCATTGTTTCCATATATAAAGTTGAAATTCTCGTCTGATTTTGTGATTTCTTTAATTCTATCAAATTCGTCATAAGAATATAATATTTCATTATTATTTCCATATGTGATTTTGCTTAGATTTCCATTATTCAATCCATATGTATTATTTATTAAAGTGTTATTATTTATTTTTACTTTTTTTCTATTTAAAAAGTTATCATATTCAATATTGTATTCTTTATTTTCAAGTTCAATCTTTGATAATAGATTGTTTGAATTATACTCATAATTAATTTCTCTATCCGCTTCTTGAATAGAATCTATTTGGTGCTTATTATTATATGAATATTCGGTTGTAACACCATTTGGGTTTGTCATTGATGTTAACAATCCTGTATTGTCATCATATTCATATAATGTAGTATTAACCATAGAATCTGTTAGTGATGTAATAAATCTTCCATCTGTTGAATATGTTGCATTATTTTCTATAAATTTTTCATTATATGTAGCCTCTAAATAGAATTTAAAAGTATCATCATCTTCGACTAATGAAGAGACTGTTAAAACATCTAGATTATCATCATATTTTAAATATTTATTAGTACCATGTTTCTTTATATAACAACTTTTGTCATCATTATAGCATATATCTAAATATGTTTCATCTTTAGTGATGCTATTAGTATTATCATTTATACCTAGATAACAATTTCTTATAACTGGATTGTAAATTGTTGAATAATTATTTTCCGAAATATCAATATACCAATAATCATGATTGCAATCTCTTTCTGTAATAATGATATTATCTTTTGATAACTTCACATATTTATTTGTTCCTTTGATTCTTATTTTGAAGAATCCTCCTTCGTTTGTATTAAATTGATTTTTATTAGATATTATTTTAGTTGTTACTGGATTTTGGTGATTATCATATTTAATTTTAGTGAGAATTTCTTCTTTACTAATTGCTGTATTTATTTTATCAGATAACTCTTTATTGTATTCATATGTGAATGTATTTCCATTCGGGCTAATCATTTTTATAAGTTCATTATCTGCATTATAATTAAATGTAATTTCTTGATTACCCAAAGATTTAATTGATGATATATTGCCATTTTCGTCATAACTATAGTTTACGGTCCTATAATCTTTCATTACATATAAATTTGTAATATAAAAATCATTTGCATTAAACTCTTGAAAGAAATTTAGGTCCATTGAGTTGAAATCGTGTTCTGCTGTAAAACTAGTCGAAAAATATTGCCATTCATTTTCATTAGGATTAAATTGTTTACTTGGTAATATGCAATGTCCATGTTGCTCTTCAATATAATTAAATCTAATAATTACTCTATTATTTGTTCTGGTATAAGCATCTTCAGTTCCTTTTAATCCTTGATTCTTATACCAGAAAGAAATTCTACATGTATCGCCTGCTTTACCAGAAATGGAAAAATGTTTATTAAATGATGAATTATATAGTGGACTCATTTTAACTCTTAAGGCATTTTTTCCATTTGATAGCGTAGTAACTTCAAATACATCACTCGTTGGAACATCTAATCCATTTCTGTCAAATGCATATAAATTCCAACCAGTAAGCCCTGTAGAAAAATCTGAATTATCAAGTAGATTATAAGTATTTGCAACTTCACCTTCTTCTAGTTGAATATCATCTATATATGTTATCCCTATATCATTAAGGTAAATTTTTATAATCAAATTGCTTGTTGCATCAGTTGGATAGAATATACTGACATCAGAACGTTCAAAATTAGTTGATGGATTAACCTCTTCAAATTCTTCAACGTCGTTGTTTAATGAATCTATATATGACAAACATATTTTAACTTTTCCGCTATTTTTTATACTAGCACTAAATGTATAATTATTTCCTTTTGCGACATTAATAATTTTAGTCAATATTTCATTTTCATTTGAATTTATTGCTTTTAAACTTTTTAAACCTGTGTTTGCTTGTTCTGTTACGATTGATAAGTTAGTATTAGGTGTTGAACTAAAAATAATAGAATTATTTTCAAAACTTGAATCAGAAATATAGTTTTTTACATATTTACATGGCAGATCCACACTTAATAATTTATTTTTATTTTTTAGATATGATAGATCGTCGCCCACTTCTACCGGGTTTGAATATTCCTCAATTCTACCGTATGCATTTAAAATATCATCTCCTGAACTTAAATTGCTATTAGACTCAATACAACCATTATCATCAAAAGTCATGGTAAGGATATTGTTACTATTATTTTTCATAGTTGTTGAATTATGATTATAAATGATATTATAGTAATTTCCAATAGTATTATCTGTTCCATATTCGCAAACTTTTTTTACTCTATATGGTTCTTGGGTATAATATTCAAATCCTATTTTTAAACCATCTTCATCTATAACACTTGATATAAGATTGTTGGAATCATAATTAAGATGTGTTGTCCCAGTGTTTTTTTCAATACTACTAATTTTATTATTTGTATAGTTTAAATATGTTGTATCATCTGGACTACTTATTGTGATAATATCTGTTCCATAAGTTAAATTAATTTGTTTATTATTCGCATCTGTTATTCTCGAAATTGTAAAATCATTGTTATATTCTATTGATACTGTATTTCCATCACAATCTTGTAATGTGATTAAATGACCTACATTATTTGTTATTTGAAATATTTTAGTATTATTATTCTTATCTTTTAATAAATACGAATTGTTTTCTTGAGTAATTGTTAAATTAAGGCCATCTTCATCTACATATTTACCATTATCATTTAGAAAATAATGGAGCGTTCCATCTTCATCTAGATACTCTAAATAGTTTATTTGATCAATCGTTACTGGCTTTATCACTTGTTGTAAATTTAACTTATAGCCTTTGCCATATCCCAATTCATTTTCTAATACTACATCATTTGTATTATATATTAAATCTAGTTCTGTAGGATACTTTCCACTTATAGTTCGTCCTATTTCAAATTTTGTTGTTAAATTTCCGTTATAACTATTTATATATGAATTTCCATTTGCAAATGAAATGGTTTTATAATCCATGTATTCTTCTAATCCGTTTTGATTTCTGTATGTTATTACTAGTAAAGGTTTAGGATTTCCACCTGAAACAGTATTATTTTTTGAGAAAAACATTGGAATTACAGACTGATTATATACTTCTTTTGCTGTTTTTAACATTAATCCATAATTCGGATACATTGAATACCATTTTTTTACTAAATTTGTCAAATTATCACCATTTAATGCAAGTATTATAGTATCACCATCCATATAATACATTCTTGAACTTTCAAATGCTGCTTCCACTCTGGAATCAAATTTGTCATTCATATTATTCCAATTTGCACCACTTTCTGTCCAAGATTCAGTAATTCGATGTATTGTTACAATATCACTTGCATAGCTGTGTGTAAAATCTGGATAACCTCTTAATCTTAATTCAGCATTTATTATTTGACTTCCTGTTCCTATTTTTGGTAATTCAAATTTAATTAAGCCTCTATTAATTTTCCCGTCACTTTCCACACCAACTTTAATATACTCTCTATCATACCTTACATCATTTGTATCTCCGGGATATATATACGTGTCGTAAACACTATTATTTTCTCCATAATTAGTGATTGTTGGATCTATTGTTATTGGAAATATAAGATTATCTTTTAATAATGAATCGATGTCTAATTTAAATTCTAAAATATAGTAATTGTTTTCTTTGATTAAGTTATAATAAACACTTTTACTTATCCTGCCTGTTGCGTCTATTATATATGGTTTTTCAAAGCATAATTTATCTCCAATATTAATGCAATTATCTTTATCTAAAGATAAATCTAAATCCGAAAATACTTTGAAACTAATTTTTTCTTTTAATGAATCCGGATTATTAATAATAATGTTTTCTTTAATACATGTTGGAAATATGTCATATATAAAATCAATGTTATCGAATACATTACTATATATTACTTGCTGTGTAAATTTATTATCAAATTTTGATACAGTTATAGGCTGATTTTTGCAATTCATTATTTCAAAGTTTAAAAAATGATTTTCAAAAATATATTTCATGAAGGTTTCATTACATTTTTCTTTAAAATATGCCTTGTATGAATTATTCTTGTTATAGTAATAGTCATCTTCTTTAATTAATGAATTATCAATTTCTTCAAAAAAACCATTTTTGTAGAAATGAATATCATCGCTATACATTTTAGCAACAATTTCGCCATTTTCTTGTAAAAAGTGTTTTTCTCTTTTTCCCCTTAAATTAATTAATTCAGTTTCTTTCATAATCTCACCTCTTTTAAATTATTAAATCAAAAATAAGAAAATTAGTATTTTTGTCATTGTATTTTATATTATGTTTATTAAGCTGTTCTTTTCCACATATATACTGTAATATATGGTTGTAATGATGATGTATTAATTGTAGATTGAGTACCACTAAACGTATGAGTATGTGTGTTAGATCCACCATTGCTTCCAGTATTTCCAGAAACAGTGAATCCATGAGTATGTGATCCTGCATATTCAGAATAAGAATCTTGCCAGTAATCTCCATTTTGTGAATCTGGAGCAGTAATACATCTCCAAGCACTCTGCAATCCAGCACCATATGTACTTGTTCTTGTGCTAACTCTATGCCTGTGATTTCCTCCATCTCCAGTTGTACCACTTATGGAAACACTATGACTATGAGAAGGTATTTGATCAATTGATAAGGCAGTCCCTGTAATTGAGCCAGATGGTGTGAATGTTGTACTATTTGTTTTAGAACCACCAGTTTTTTGAACTGTATTAAAATCTGTATCAGAAGTATTAACACCAACTAAGCAACGACCTGAACCAAATGCTTCCCAAGTCCCCCCAAATAAAGTACTTGGATTTGCACTATTTACAGAAGTATATATACTTCCTATTGGATATATTAAATCAAATATTCCACTTCCTGATTGTCCTCCAGTAAATGTTATACTATTTACAGCTAAATTACCATTCTCATCTAAACTAAAACTGTTATTTTTTGAACTGATACACCCTGTTACAATACTGTCTGTTTCTAGTTCTAATTCTCCATCTGAATAAGTGAATGCATCTTCAATATATGAATCTATAGGATTTTGTACCATAATTTCCACGACCTTTCTTTTTCAAATTATAATTATACAAAATACTAATTTTCTATAATAATTAATGGCTAAATGATTGATTGCTGTTCAATTCCATAGGTTTTTTTACCTCTCTATTTTATACTAGAGCTATCATATCAATTAATTTTGATTTAATAGAAGTATCATTGTACCCATTATTTTTCATCGCATACTAGGAGCAATCTAGTTTTATAACCAAGTATTTATCGCAAGCGTACTTGTTAATGTGCTTGTCCATTTAGACATAATGGGAATGTATTTAACCATAATTATTTTTTATTAAGGAACATTATTTTCCTTAAAAAAAGAGAAATATATCTGAAGAGGTTAATACCCCTTCAATATATTCCTCACTTAAATGCATTTTTTGAAGTCTATTTTTTAAATTTTTTTATTTTATTTTTTCTTTAAGTTTTTTTAATGCAATATCTATACTTGATTTTACTGCCCTAATAGAACATTTTTCTTCTATAGATATTTCATTTAATGTCATTTCTTCAAAAAAATATTTTTTCAATCTCCTTTTTTGAATATCGGGAAGTTTATTTATCTCTCCTTTCACATTTTCACATAAAATATTTGTTAATGCTATTGTTTCAACATTATCATTTTTTCTTATCGATTTTCTATATAATTCTTCTTCAGAGTGTTCCATATGTTCGATGTGTCTATCAAATTCATTTAACATTGATAAGTCCTTTAATTCATAATAATTAAATATATTATATATATCAATATCAACAACTATTCTCTGTTCAATTCCTTTACTATCAGCAAACACGATTTCATATATTTCTTGTTCACTGTCATATTCTATTTTATAAGGGTTATCTTTTAATTTTCTTCTTTTTATTATTTTTTTCATTCTTATCCTCCTGTCATTATAAATTTCAAGTTGCTAGGAGGACCCCTAATATTAGATAAAAAAAAAGCGTCAAAAAAACTGTATATTATTAAAGTTTTTTTGACACTTGAATAAAAGTAATATGAATATGAATATAAATATAAATTTCCCAAAATCCCCATAAGACATAACACCAGCAATGATATAAGATTTAATTGAATATATAATTTTTGAGTTATTATAGGAACATTTGCAATTGAGGATTAATTTATTACTTCAAATATTGATAATTTTGTATAAAAAAAAATATACACACAAATTTTCTTCTAATCGATTGATTTTGCGATTCAAAAACAACAATTTCTTACATAATTTGTATTTTTTTTAGAAAAATGTGGTATTATACTTATTTGTGTGTGCATCAATTTAATATTAAAAATCCTATAACGGGTTAAAGTATTCATATAATTTAAAAAATAAACACAAAAAAACTTATCAAGCATGATAAGTTTTTATTTTAATAATCCAAATGGCGTCCTTGGGCAGATTCGAACTGCCGACTTACGACTTAGGAGGTCGTTACTCTATCCGACTGAGTTACAAGGACATCAATTCACATAATTAATTATACCACTAAATTTTTAATTTTTTTAAAAAATTAGTGTATTTTTCAAATTTTTAGCGAATTTCTAGCCACTTTTTCGCCACTTTTATTTTATTGAACTCTTTCCCAGCCTTTATTTCCTTAACATTTTAAAAGTGGCGTAATCGCCCTCCTAAGAGTAAAGACTATCCAACAACATTTTTTTTATTTTTTTAAACATTTTTAATAATCTTTGTGTTTTTTTGTGTTAATTATAAAAAGTGGGAAAAGATTTATACACTTTTTCGCCACTTTATTTTACCATAAATCCTATCCCAGCCCTTTAAATATAAGGGTTTTATTATTTTATTAACTATCGCTTAGGAGGCGATCGCTCTATCCTACTGAGCTACGAGAACATGACGTGATAATTATATCACAATCATTAATTGTTTTCAATATTATTTGGTTCTTTGAATTTGGGTTTGTTCTATTTGTTCTGGTTTTTCTATTTCTTTTAGTGTATTTATTATTGACTCATAATTTTCATCTATGAATTTTTTGATTGGTTGTTTAAATTTTTTATAGAATTCAATAATATTGTTTAGTATTTCATTATCTAATTTTTCTGGTTTGTTAGGTTCTTCATATAAATATTTTACTCTTATGTATATTTGTGTAATTGTACTTTTTTTATTAAAATATATGTCTTTTGTTGGTTTTATTTCTTTTTTATATTCTTTTGTTGGCAATTCTTTTGTTTGTTCTTCTTCTTCAAAATAATTTGAAAGATTTCCATAGTACATCATATTATATAGGTTTTCTATTTCTTTATATTTTTTTAGTTCATTTACTTCTTTTTCTATTAGTTTTATCTGTTCTTTTATTAAGTTTTTTCTGTATTCGTCTTGTTCTTGTTTGATTTTTTCAGATTGTTCTTTTTTTAGTGTTTCAAATATTTCTTCTATTTTTATGTTTTCTTTATTTTTATCGTATTGTTGGAATAGAATATTTTTTCTTATTGAGTCGCAAATTATACAATATTCTTTATATTTTGATTCTATTTTTTCATATAGTTCTATAAATTGTTTTATTATGTTTAAGTCTTTGTTTTCTATTTCAAACATTTTATCACGCTTTCTTTACAATGTAGTCTATTAATATTTCTGGTTTTTGATTATTATAGATTATTTCATATAAAATATTTATTATTTCTATAGGGGTTTCTTGTAGTAGTTTTTTATATTCTTTTAGTGCATTTAGTCCTTCTATTGTTGTTTGGTTTATATATTCTTGTATTGGTTCTTGCTTTCCTATTTTATATCCTAGTGTATAGTTTCTACTATTACTGCTTGTACAAGTTAGTATTATGTCACCTATTCCACATGATAATAGTATTGTATTTTCATCTCCACCAAGTTTTTTTATTATTTCTTTTGTTTCGTTTATTATTTTTGTTAGGTATGCGGCTTTTGTTGATTCTGATTTATCCATTCCAGCTAGTATTCCTGATCCAATTGCGAATATATTTTTTAGTGTACCACAAAGTTCTAGTCCTAATATATCTTTTGTTGTTTCTATTTTTACATATTTTTCATTAAATATATCTATGTTTTTTGGTGCGAGTGTTAATGATATGGGGTCTTTTTTTATTACGTCTTTTGCGAAGCTTGGACCTGATATTATTGATATATTTTCTGTTTTTAATATTTCTTTTACTATTTCATATGGGAATTTTTTATTATATATTCCTTTTGATGTTATTATCATTGGTGTGTCTTTAATATTGTCTTTTATTTTATTAAGTTCTTGTTCTATTATATTTGTTGGAAGTGCGAGTATTGTTAAGTCGTATTGTTCTTCTATTTGATTTATATATTTTATATTTTGGAGTGTTATATCTGGGAATATTTTTTCATTTTTATTTGTAGTTTTTAATATTTCTATTTCTTCTTTTATAGATGAATAAATTGTTACTTCGTTTTTATCTGTTAATATATTTGAAAGAGCAAGTCCATATGCACCTGCTCCTATTATTAATATTTTCATTAATTGAAGTTAAACATTAGCCAACTTGGCTTAAATAGCATTAGTAATCCAATTATTAACATTAATATTCCACCTATTAAATGTGAGTATTTTGTATATCTTGTTGAAAGTGCTTTTATGTTTAGTGTTAACATTGCGATTACAAATACAATTATATCATCTATTAAGAAGAATAGTATATATAAGTATATGTACATTGTTGTTTGAAATTTTGTTAATTCGTTTAGTGCGAGTACATTTGTAAATAGTACTGGTATTCCAGCTGAACATGCTAGTTCTATTACGTTTACACTTGCTGCTAATAACATTACTCCTATTAGAGCTAAGAAGAAACTTTTTTCTGTTGTTATTTTTTTTATTTTTGTCATTATATTTTTTCTTTTTTTGTTATCTACTACTTCGCAACCTGTTCCGTTTTTTACACTTCTATAAAAGCTTCTTAGATTTACGAATGCTCCTATTAGTGCGACTAATGCGATTAGTATTTTAAACCAAGAAACATGTGTTAATAGTTCTGTTGTTACTCCGAGCCATGTAAACATGAATAATAGGTATACTAGTGCTGATGTAAATAAGAAAGTTATACCTAAACACCACATTTTTTTTCTATTTTTCATATTGAATAGCATACTTATTAGAAATATTAGTACCCACATTGCACATGGATTAAATCCGTCTAATGCTCCTAGTACTATTGATAGTACTGGAAGGGAAAGTTTTGCTGGGTTTACTTGTTTTCCAAAAATATTTATTGTTTTTATTTCTCCATTAAGCATTTCTACATCAGGTAATTCTTTATCTTCTAATATTGGTTTTACCATGTTTATTTCTGGTTCATTTGAGTATTTTTCTACTAGTTCTTTTATTCCATCTCTTATTCCATCGCTATATCCTATATAATAATAGTTTCCAATTACTGTGAATGGTACATTAGGTGAATCGATTTTTAATTTTTCTTTTACTTTAACCATTTTTTCTTGATTTGATTTATGATTATTTATTTCATATAGATGTACTTTTAGATTATCGTATTCACTCTCTAGTTCTTTTAAATATTCTATTTCTGCTTGACAGTGTGAACATGTTTCTGAGTGGAACAAATATAGATTTACTTTTTCTTTTGCGCTTATACTAATTGGTAGTAATAGTAATATTGTTAGTATTAAGAATTTTAATTTTTTCATGATAATCTTTCTATCTCCTTAATTATTTCTTTTTTTGTTTTTTCTCCTATTAGTCTACCAATTTCATTATTATTTTCATCAACAAATACAAGTACTGGTATTATTTCTCCAATATTCCATTTTTTTACTATTTCTTCATCCATGTCATAGTCGTATGATTCTATTTTTATATTTGGGTATAATTCTTCTATTTCTTTCATTATTTTTTTCATTACGATGCATCCACTACACCACATTGCGTTGAATTTTAATATTTTCATGTTTACTCCTTTATTAATCTGTTGTATATTTTATCGAAACTTTCTAATAGTTTGTCTATTTCTTCTTTTGTTGTTAGATAGCTGATACTTACTCTTACGCTTGAAGATGCTCTTTCTTCACTTTTTGTAAGGTTATATACTGCTTTTGACATAGTTGTATTTGATGAACAAGCGCTTTGTGTTGATATATATATTTCGTCTTCTTCTAGTGCGTGTAATAGTG
>CAMOWA010000007.1 GCA_946628005.1 uncultured Caryophanales bacterium | reverse complement strand
TTTACGAGACTATTTGCCATGACAGTTTTTATACTTCAATCCACTGCCACATGCTGCCTCAATGTAAGTATTATCAATACTATACATATTATCAATATTTATTATATTTTCAAGGCTTTTGGCTATGGTAACATTCATAATTTTTAATATTAAATCTGTCTATTTTTATATAAAGAATTATTCTTCTGCGAACAAATTGCGAACATTTACAAAACAATAACACATCATGACACAATTCGTTTTTGTACTTTTATTGTATAATATATAGTTTGTTTATTCAATATTACTTTTCTTTTTCTTTAATATATTGTATTAACTTTTTTTCTAAAGTATTATATTTTCTAATATATGATATAATATATATAAATAAAGTTGGTGAATAAATGGTTAAAATTAAAAATGATAAGTCAATTGAAAATTGCAAAGAATATTGCTATGAATCAGTAATGATTATTTCGCAAAGAAAAACTTCATTATTGAAAGAAAAACGTTTTTATTTAAAATCCACATACGCTTCTGAAGTAAAAAAAGTTTGTCTATTAATTGTTTTATTTTTTGCTTTAACTTCTATTATTTTTTCATCTATGATTAGTTGGCATTTATTTATTGTACCTTATCTAATAGTTATTTTATTGATGTTATATTCACTATTTCTTGTAATACAAGTAAAAAGAGCAACTGTAAAATCTAACGACAGAGGTGAGGAAGATTTTTTCATTATTGACAAACAAGAGATAACTCTTTCTAAATCAAGTGGAAATAAAAATACAATTAAAACTGATAACATATTTGCTTTGGCAATTGGTAAATATGCAATGGTAATATTTCCAAAAGATATAAAATGTTTACCTATTGTTATGCCAATAGAATATGAAAAAGATTTATTAAATGCTTTAGAAAAAGAAAAAATTAATATCGATATTATTAGATTAAGTGATAAAGCTTCAATTATAAATACAATAGAAGATAACAAAAAAATAACTAAACATCCTAAATTGATAACAACTCTTTCTATTTTATTATTTATATTATCAATTTTAAGTTTTTTCATTGGAATTATTATGGAGGTTGTATTTGATAATATGCATAGAAATACACTTATGTGTAATGATTGGGTTTATTTATATTGCCTCATACTTCCATTTATTTCAATTATATTTGGATTGTATTTTAAGAATACAAAGACTGATAATAATAGTCTAAATACAAACATAAATATAATTGGTGGCTTTGCTGTTTTTATTATTCTATTTCTAATGGGTGAGCACTATTTTATTCCTGCAGATAATAGTCAACTTTTAAATCCTTATGAAAAATATATTGATATACAAATTCCTGATAAAACTATTAGAGCAGAAAACTGTATTTATGGCTTTGAAGAGGAAAAATACATTTGGCATTATAATTTGATTGTTACTGATTTTACAAAAAATGATGGTATAGAATTTGCTAATTCAATAAAATCTTCAGATAAATGGATTGTTAGCGATAATGTTGACCGCGAATATGTCGATTCATTACCATTGAAATTAAAAACGAATAATCATACATACATTTTTAAATATGATCAAACTAATAACGAAACAAATGTATTTAATAAGAAAAAAGGTACTAACTATGTATTTACTTATGATATTATTTCAAATCATCTAGAAATACATGAATACACACTTTCTGATATCAGAAATTAGTCGTTTTAACACTTAGTAATAAGTGTTTTTTTATGAATCTAAATGATGAAATAAAAAAAGCACCTTTACTACTTACGAATGTTTGTAGTATTGGTGCAAATTGGGTTTCCAAAGGGTTTACCCTTGGCACACATTGTTATTGGCTCTGCCAATATCATAGTGTGTTACTATCTTGTCTTAAAGATAGTCTATAAATTAAAACAATATTTTTTCTTTTTCTGAATGGATAATTTCTTCTTGGACTTTTATATTCTTATTCTTTTCTAATAATATTTTGCTAATATCAGTAATCTCTTCATATGGTTTAAAGTACTTTTGTGGAGCACTTGTCGTTTCATTCATAAACACTTTATACTTTTTATTATCATCAATGGATATATTTATATAGTCTTTTTGAATATGGTTGACACGAACTTTGCTTGCATATGCTTTCATTACTTTTTCAACACATATGCTTTTTATTTTTGAATAGTTAAAGGTTTCTATTTTCCATTTATATATAATTATCTCATCTGAAGTTAAGATGCAATCTTTTCTATTCCACCATATTATCTGATTTTCATTTTTTCTCTTTAAGTAGTATTTGATTCTAATTAATCTAATATAATAGAATATTTTTATTATTAATGTTGTTAATGAAATGCATCCAAAGAAAAAACTGAAAATTAGTATTGTTTCTCTTATATCTTTGCTATTAAAGATTATTTCATTTTCTTTTGAATACAAAAACAAAGGTACTGCTATTGAACATTGAATTAATAATAGTATTAGCCTAATTGTATCTTGCTTAATAGCATTATGTATATTTTTGGATACGATCTCTTTATAATTTCCACTTGTATCATAATATTTATTAAGAATACTAATTGCTTCTTTAAATTGTTGATAGTAGATTTCCATCTCTTTTCCATTATTGTTATCTTTATTTTTACTAATATAATCTGTAATCTTTTTTACGTCAGATTCATCTATTGCTTTTGGACTATATTCTAAGTTTTTTTTGTTGTGTAATGCCTTATCAAATAACCCTGCATAATAATCGAATAATACATCCAAATTAAGTTCATGTGTTCCTGGCGGATACCTTAGATTATAACATTCTTTTATTACTCTTTTTTCTTCGTTATTCATATTATTCCTTTCTATGGATTAATGTTTTTATTAACTTCTTTGCAACCTTTTATTTAAACTCCAATGTAATACTATTATTAATGTTTTTATCATTCAAGAATGGGATTCCCTCACTAGATACCTCTACATACTCTGGTCTAACATTTACATAAACTCTTGATATATTCAATTCTTTTATTTCTTTTTTGGAAAGAGAAAATACATATTGTATTGTATCAAAGTTCTTCTTTTTCCACTTGACTATTCCATTTTCGATTTTATCAGGAAGATAATTGATAATTGTTTTCTCTTCCAATTTTTTTCTTTTCTTTTGATGTATATTAGTTAATTGTTCTATATCCGGCATCTCATTTCCAATCCAATCTAGCAGTGTGACAACAGGGTATTCATTATAAAACTCATCTATTGGTAAATATCCAATATTAAACCTTACCATACCTGTAACCTTAAACAAAACGTATTTATCTATTAAATCACTACTTACTATTTTATCCGATGATGAAGAGGTTTTGATTTTATATGCTAATATATCTCCAACATTGTATAAAGACCTTTTCATGTAAAACTTTCCCAATTTCTTTCTTTGTAATGGTTCAGATTCTATTCTATTCTTTAATTCAACTAATTCTTTTGTTTCTGTGTTTTCTAGATAATTAAGTGCCTTCCCCTTTACTTTGGTTGATAGTCTTCCTAGTTTAAATTCTTGATCTGCTAACACTAGCCAGAATATTTTTTCTTTATCCTCTTCTTCGAACTCTTCTTCAAATGAATTTATCATCAAATTTTCGACTTCTAAGTCTGAATATCCTATTTTTAGATAAGTTCTATATTCTTCTTTCAAATCCTGTGCTAAATCATTTTGATATAGTTTAGTTCCCCAACTTCCCACTGTTATCACCTAATCATATTATACCTACAGTCTTGTAGAAATAAAAGATTATAATTCTATTTCTACTTTTTTATAAACTCAAATCATCTTCTTTTTCTTGCTCTACTTTTTCATTTTTACTCCTTACTCTTTCTTTATAATCCTCTGGTGCATTTACATAATCAAATAATTCTTCTTGTTTTGTTGTACCTCTTGAAATATGAACTACATCTATCATTTTAAAATCTTCATTATTATAACATTCTTTAACTATATTAGATGATTCTTCTTTTGCAAACTCATTACCTCTTAATAATAGTTTTCTTAAAAACTTCTTTAATAATTCAAATAATTGACTTAATTGATATATTAAGGAATTATTTTCTCTTTCTAGTTTATTATTATCTTCTTTTAATTTATTTACTTCCCTTTTATATTTTTGATTTGCTTTTTCCATTGTTTTATAGTTTGTTGAAAAAGTATTTATTTCTTCAAATATTGTTTTAATTTTGGGTTCTATTTCTTTAATCTTTTTTGATTCGTCTATTACCTTATTCATACTATCAAATGTTTCTTTTTCAACTATAATATGTTTTTTATCAAATGGCAGACTTTTAGATTTTTTCATTTTTTCATCTAATTCATTTATTTCTTTATTAAGAGTTTCAGTTCTATTTTTTATTTTCTGCTCTAAACTTCTATTTATTTTTTTATATTCCTTTATTTCAATGTGTTTTGTATCACTATTCTTAATTCCTCTTTCCAAATCATAGCCTTTTTCAGTTAATCTTTTGTGGTATTTATCTTGTAATTCAGATAAATGAATCTTATCTTTTATATACTGTTTTTTTGTTATTGTGTATCTTTCTGTATTAGTTCTTTTATCAAATTTTCTAACTAATGGAACTACCACACAATGAATATGAGGAGTTTTTTCATCCATATGAACTGTTGCATGTAAAACTTGTTCTTTCTTGTATCCTAGATCATTATAGACAAATTCCATACATGTATCTGCCCATTCTTTTATATCTTCTCTTTTCATATTCTGAAAAAACGTGTTTGTAGCTGTGAATAACAACTCATCAGCTACGCAGTTTTTTGAACTATCTAACATTTGTCTAAAGGTTTTCTTTCTATCTTCTCTTTCTGTTTTCATTCTCTCTTCGTGTTCCTTTTTATAGTCTGATGTTAATTCATAAAAACCTTTTACATATTTTTCTTTTAATGGTACTATTTCAATATTATTACTACTCAATTCTTTTTTTATATCAGGATTTGAGTTGTATGCTTTCTTTTCTCTTTTATTGTGAGATCCAATTTGAGCTAAATCATTTAATGTATAGATAGGTTTGCTTCTGAATATTGCATAATTCATATTGTTTCACCTTCTTTAATTTGAAATTCTATTACATTTTTTATAACTTCAGTTGTATTTTTACTATCAAATTCATTTACTGCTAATCTTCTATTATCTTCTATACTTCTAATGTAATAGTTTTCAGTCGTTTCTATATTTCTATGCCCTAATAGATTAGCTACATCTTTTATCTCTGTACCATTATTTAAAACTTTAGTCGCATATGTTCCTCTCAAATCATAGAATCTACATTTCTTTATTCCTAATTCTTCGTGAATTACTTTAAATGGATATCGAATTAAATCTGTACCTACATAAGTTCCATCTCTTTTTGTAAATACTAAATTTATGTTCTCGTATTCAATATTGTTCTTGTTAATAACAATTCTGTTTTCAACAACTTTACCATATTCATTTTTTACTTCTTCAACATGATAATACTTATAGTCTCTTCCATATAGTCTTTTAGTTTCTTCTTGATACTTCTTAAAATTAATTAAAGCAGTTTTAAGTGTTTCACCTATAAATATTTTTCTAGTTCCTGTTATGGTTTTCGTTGATCCTATATACCATCTTCCAAATTTATCTTTGGCTTTATCATAAACATTATGTTTTATACTAATTATTCCATTTTCTAAATCTATATCTTCCCAAGTTAGCGCAAATACTTCTCCTGTCCTCATTCCTGTAAAACACGATGTTAGAAAAGCACATATGAAGGTATTATTCTCTTTAAATCTTTCTAGAATTTTATCTATTTCTTCTTGTGTATATAAGTGTTTAATGCTTTCCTCAACTTTATCTGTTTTAGGTAACCTTATTGTTAGTGTTGGATTATATTTTATGATTCCATATAGATTAGTTGCTTCTCTAAATGAGCCTTTAAGAACCTTTAAAAGATTCTTAAAGTACTCTCTAGAAAAATTATGTTCATTTACTATTTCAGTTATGAAATTATTTAATGCTACACTTGTTAATGATGATATTTTATATTTTCCTATTTTAGGTTTTATATATTTATTTATTAGTGTTTTATATGCTTCTACAGTATTGTATTTAAGATTATTCTTACAATAGTTATCTAGCCAATAGTCTAAATAATCACTATAGGATAGTTTTGATTCTTTAAAAGGTTTTCCAGCATTTATATATTCTGTATAGGCAACATTTCCTGCTTCAATAGCTTCTGCTTTAGTTCTAAATCCACTTTTATTTATGTATTTTCTAGTCCCATTTACGGGTGCTATTTCAAATTGGTATTGATATACCTCTCCTCTTTTAATTATTCTTACATTAGCCATTTTGTACCTCTATTTCGATATTAGTAACTAACTTCTTTATGTTATTAATATCTGATAAGTCTTTTCCCTCATTTTGTATTAAAAATCTTTCTAGAGTGGTTTTAAGTACCTTTAAACTACCTAGTTTAATTGCTGGTAAATATCCTTTTCTAATTAATTCATAAATATAATTTGGACTTGAATGAAGAATACTAGCAACTTCTTGTACTGTATATATTAATCTTTCTTCCATTATTTAAACTTCGCTAATAATTCCTCAAACTCGGCAAGTTCTTTTGGAGTCATTGGTTCTGACTTACACATTTCTGGATGATTCATCCATTTAGGTCTATTATCTTCATATTCTATCTTTTTATTATATTTATTATTATGTTTGTTTGAATAATCTATATTATCTCGTTCATTTGATCTATCTCTTATAGACCAACTATTCCATATGTCCTCTACTAATTGGATGATACGTTTAGTGTTCTTATCATTATGATCATAGATACACTTAATTAATCCTATTTTTTCTAGTTTCTTAATATGTTTAGAAGCTGTATCTACTGTTATATGGTACATTTCTGCTAAAGATTTATTTGTTATCCAACAATATCCTTCCTTTTTGCATAAATAAATAATACGTTCAGCAATAAGCTTTTCTTCTGGTGTTAATAGTTTTGTTTCATAGATATATCTCGGAACAACCGCATATATCACAATATAATCATCTTTCATTTTATCTCTCCTTTTTAAATTACTGAACTTTGGCCTCTGTTCAATACCATTATCTAGGAGAACGATTATTTAAACCATGCGAAAAAACTCTACAAATTGTCTTGTAGAGTTCTATATTTTGTCCGATTTTTCTCCGAACTATTTTCCTATAGTAATTATATTTTTTCCTATTTGTCTTTTTAATTCACTTATTATTAATGAATCTATTTGTGTATCTACCATTAATCCTAATTGAATTGCCATTTTTAAATATGCACTTTTCTTTGAAATATAGTATTTGTCTTTATGTATATGCATCTCATAATATAATGATTCATCCACATAGTCTTTTGGATTATCATATTCAAAATTCTTAATTATGAATCTTTCAAATTCATCAAGATTATCAAATGCATCCTTTACTCTTTTTAAAAGCATTTCACATAAGTCTATCGATTTTCTATAATCATGTTTATTAAATTTCTTAAATGAAATGTCATCTTTTAGAATTATATTGTTAACGTTAACTGTTTTTATATGTAATGAAGGATCTTCTAGTATAATAAACTCTAAATTTTCATTAATTGCATATTTTAAATATTCCTGATATGCAACCTGATAAAAATAATTATCAGTTAGTTGATCAAATATATTGTGAATCTCTTTAATTGCATCCTTATGATTGTATTCTTCTATAATTTTCACTGGTAGTGGTCGTTGTATTTCTAGTAATGATACATCTATTTTTCCTTTATCATTTTTCTTTATCATTCCAAACCTCCCAACAAAAAAGAGAGAAAAAGACGGCAAAGTCAATTTCTCTCATTGAATCCATTAATTAATAAACTAAATTGTTTTCGTGTATAAATTAAAAGTGCTTTATTTCTCATTAGACATCAGCTCCAATTAATTGCTTTCTATAATAGCACTTTTTGTATGTTTTTCAAGAACTTTTTTAAAAACTTTTTTAAAAAGTGGCAAAAAAGTAGCAAAAAGTGGCAAAAAAGTGGCAAAAAGTTGCAAGTTGCTAATTACTTATTTGCTATTAATTTTCCAACATGAAGTTCCTCTTGTTCCCTCATTATATATTATTCCCTCTTCTTTTAACAAAGCTAATAAATATCTTACTCTACTTACTTTATTTTTTTCGTTTAATGAATCGGGTAACTTATCTTTCAAAAAATTCAATATTTCTTTTTTACTTGCTTGTCCATATTCTTTAATGTATTTAATAATCATCTCTTTGTAGTAATCATTCTCTAATCCGGAATTATATATGTATTTTTCTTTTTCATCTGTTATTTTTGCTATTTTAGATGATATATAAATATTTGGATATCTTCCTTCTATTAATTCTTCTTTTCTTAAATATACGCTTTGCTCTTTTGTAATACTTTGTCCCTTTTGAACTCTATCAAGTAATATTACTTTTCCTATATCTAAATTTGTCTTTTCAAATAGAATCTTACTATAATTTTCATCAATTATTTTTCCATATAATGTTACTTTTACTCTATTATTTATTGATAAATCATAATCTGGCAATGGAAAAAATTTTTTCTTTTGGATGTCATATACTCTTCTTATACCACTTCCAACTGTATCAATCATATTTAAGTTTACCATTGCATTAGCTAAAAATGGATTTCTATAATATGGTGATGAATATCCATCTTTTAACACATTTTCAACAGTTTCTGGAATAAAAGAGCCCTCATTAGTAATAATTAATCTATCTTTATATTCCATTATATTAATATTTCCTCTTAATTTGTAATCTTGGTGGACTATGCAGTTATTTATTATCTCACGTAATATATAGTTATCATATTGATCTACTTCTTGTGGAAATAATGTATTTTCATTAACCATGTATCTATATCTTAAATTTCTAATTTTTGATTTTATTTTTTCAACATTAATTATAAAAGGTATTCCAAAGTGCTCGTAGTCAACAACATTGGTGTCATCATATAATTTCCATGTCATTCTTGGTGTATAACCATTCATTAAATAATCGTCATCATTCTTTCCAAGTAAAAGCATACATGCCATAGTTATTTGTCCTTTAATTGTAATTTTAGCTTTATTTAGGAAATCCAAATCAGATAACTCATCTATTTCTTCTGCTATTTCTTTTCCTTTATATTTTATTTTAAACTGTTCTCTTGCTATTTTTATTGCGTCTTTATCTAAATTATCAATTGTAGCATTATCTATAATTTGTCTTGACCAATCATAATTTGCAGTTGCCTTAATTTGTTCTATCTTATTTTGGGCTAATGGTATTAATGATTCTCCAGATCTACCGTATGAAAATCCTTTCCAAGATACAGGTGTTCCTGATGCTGCTGGAATTTGAAACATTACTACTCTTCTACCATTTTTTTGAAAAGGATAAATTTCAATAAAACCTATTCCATCAGTAGTATTATCTGTTATTTGCTTTTTAATTTTATTAAAATTATTATCATTGTAATAATTTGTTCCTACGATTTCATGTGTACTATTACTAATTCCAAAGACCATCCAAGAGTATTGTTTATTATTTAGATTAGCTTCATTACTAAGGGCTGAAAAATACTTTCCTAATTCATCTGTATCAAAACCATTTTCTGCTTTTTTAAATTCTACACATTCGTTTTCTGAATTTTTAAGTAATTCATCTAATATAAGATTTAATTCATCAATTTCTTTTTTCATAAGTACACCTCTTTTTTTATTTTATCATAAATATAGTTATTAGTCTAAATAAGGTTTATCCACAGTATTGGGGATATCTAATGTATTTGTATATTCTTCAAATTTATCAACTGTATCAGTTTCCATTTTATCGGTTACTCTTACATAGATATTGTATGTTGTCATTATAGTTGAATGTCCTAATCTTTTTGATACCGCTTTAATATCTGCACCTTGCTCGATTAGTCTTGTAGCATGTGTATCTCTAAAGTCATGGAATCTGCATGGTATTCCTAACTCATAATGCATTACTTTAAAGGCATACTTACATGAATCAGTTCCTAGAAATTGTCCGTTTTCTTTTACAAAAACTAATTGTGCTTCTGGTAATGCTAATTCAAGTTCTGCTTTGGCATCTACTATCTTTATTTCTTCCTTATTTGTGATTTCATTTATTACTTTTTTCTCATAATGCTTCAGATAGGAATCTCCATAAAATTTTCTATTATCTTCTTGTTCTTTTTTATATTCTTTCAATGCTTTTACTAATTTATCTCCTATAGATATAGTTCTTCTACTCTGTTCATTTTTACATGTACCATAATACCAAACTCCAACTGAATGACCTTTTGTAATATTCTTCCTTTTAGGTAAGCCAAATTGATTCTTTTTAATAATGTTCTTATTGATTGTTATTGTCTTATTTTCAAAATCTACACAATCCCAAGTTAAAGCATACACTTCTGATACTCTCATCCCTGTATAATATGCTGTTAAGAATGAATAATATATTGAATGAGAATCTTTAAATCTTTCTAATATCCTTTCTATTTCTTCTTGAGTAAATATATGTGCTGGATCTCCTGTTACTACATCATATTTAGGAATATGAACTCTTTCAGCTGGATTATCTGGAATATACCCCAAATTATAATAAGCATACTTAAATGAGCCTTTGATAACTTTTAATATATTCTTTAAATACCATTTTGAAAATCCATGTTTCACATATAGATTATTTATAAATTCTTGAATCGTTTTAGAATCTATTTGAGAAATTCTATAATACCCTAGATTTGGTTTCAAATGATTCTTAATAATGTTGTTATAAGTCATTATCGTTGCATACTTACAATTTAAGTTAGAGTATGTATCTAACCAATAATCTAAAAAGTCTGAATAAGACATATCTTGTGTCTGAATCCTCTTCCCAACATTGTAATAATTATTATATGCTATTACTCCTTCCTTATGAGCTTCTGCTCTAGTTTTAAACCCACTCTTGTTGATATACTTTCTTTTGCCTTCTACAGAGGCAATTTCAAATTGATATTGATATACTTTTCCTCTTTTGTATATTCTAATATCAGCCATATGTTCCCACACCTTTCTTTCATAAATACAAAAAACTAGCATCATTGTGCTAGTTTTGTATTTTTGTTAAAATTGTTCGCATTTAAGAAGCCCTTATTTTATAAGGAAAATAGATATTAAATATTAAAAACTATATTTTTATGCGAACATTTTGCGAACATTTGGCCTTTTGCGAACAAATTCTATGCGAACAGAATTCTCGCAAACCCTTTATTTTTGGGCTACTTGCCATGACATTGCTTATATTTCTTACCAGACCCACATGGGCATGGATCATTTCTTCCTATTTTTTGCTTTTTCACTGGTTTCTTTTTAGCTACTTTTTCCTCTGAATCATTTGTTATCATTTTTTTTGTTTGTTCTTTTCTTTCGATGTTTTGTCTTATTTCTGCTTTTAATAAGAAAATTGATATATCTTTATCTACTTTCTGTAACATTGAATCAAATAAATCAAATCCTTCCATAGTATATGCTCTTAATGGATCTTCTTGAGCATATCCTCTTAAGTGAATTCCTTCTCTTAAATGAGACATTGTATTTATATGTTCCATCCAATAGTTATCTAATACTTGAAGTGAAATAACTTTTTCAAATTCATCTGTTATTTCTTTTGGAGCATCTTTTATTTTATCTTCATATTCTTTAATAACTATTTTTGATAAGTAATCTATTAATTCTTCTGGCTGTTTTCCATTAATGTCTTTTTCTTTAGCATCTTTTTTTAATAGATTTTCATTTAGAAATTCTCTTATTTCACTATAATCTTTTTCTGTTAAATATCCTTCTGGTGGAATATGAGATTTTACTAAATCTTCTATGTGATGTCTAAAAGTAGTAAGAACCATATCGTGAATTGATTCATTATCTAGTATTCTATTTCTTTTATCGTATATGATTTCTCTTTGGTTATTCATTACATCATCGTATTGAAGTAGACTTTTACGTATATCAAAGTTATTTCCTTCTACTCTTTTTTGAGCGGTTCCTATAGATCTAGTAAAGGTTTTACTTTGAATGGCTTGATCACCTAATCCCATATTTTCCATTAAAGCACCTATTCTATCTGAACCAAATCTTACCATTAAATCATCTTTCATTGAAACAAAGAATTGAGTATATCCTGGATCTCCTTGACGTCCTGAACGTCCTCTTAATTGGTTATCAATACGTCGAGATTCGTGTCTTTCTGTTCCAACTACGCATAATCCCCCTAGTTTTCTTACTTCATCAGATAATTTGATATCTGTTCCACGACCAGCCATATTTGTAGCAATTGTAACTGATTTACCTAATCCTATTTTGGAAATTATTTCAGCTTCTCTTTCATGATTCTTTGCATTTAAAACTTCATGTGGAATATGTGCTTGTTTTAATAAACTACTTATTAATTCACTTGTTTCAATAGCAATTGTTCCAATTAGAACGGGTTGCCCCTTTTCATATTTTTCTTTTACAAAGTTGATAATTGCTTTATATTTAGCTTCTTTTGTTGCATATACTAAATCTGGAGCATCTACTCTTATGACTTCTTTATTAGTAGGTATTTCTATTACATACATATTATATATGTTTCTAAATTCTTCTTCCTCTGTTTTTGCTGTACCAGTCATACCAGATAATTTTTTATACATACGAAATAGATTTTGAAAGGTAATTGTTGCGAGAGTTTTTGTTTCTTGATTAATATTAACTCCTTCTTTAGCTTCAATGGCTTGATGAAGTCCATCTGAATATGCTCTTCCTTTCATTAATCTTCCTGTAAACTGGTCTACTATTACTATTTCTCCATCTTGTACAACATAATCTACGTCATTTTTCATAGAATAATTTGCACGTAATGCTTGATTTATGAAATGAAGAAGAGTTGCGTTATCAATATCATATAAATTATTAATATGGAAAGTACTTTCTGCTTTATCTGCTCCTTTTTCTGTTAAATTTACACTTTTTGTTTTTTCATCATAGATAAAATCTTCTTCTTGAGTTAAGCTCTTAGCATATTTATCTGCTTGTATATAAAGATTTGAATTAGACATTTCTCCACCTGAAATAATTAGTGGGGTTCTAGCTTCATCAATTAATACTGAATCGACTTCATCTATAATAGCAAAATTTAGTTTTCTTTGTACTCTTTCTTCTTTATGAGTAACCATATTATCTCTTAAATAATCAAATCCAATTTCATTGTTTGTAGAATATAAAATATCACAACTGTATGCTTCTTGTTTTTCTTCTGTAGATAAATCTCTTGTGTTTACGCCAACTGTTAATCCTAAAAATTTATGAATTCCACCCATCCATTCTGCATCACGTCCAGCAAGATATTCATTTACTGTAATAATATGTACTCCTTCTCCAGTTAATGCATTTAAATATGCTGGTAATACAGATGTTAATGTTTTTCCTTCACCTGTTTTCATTTCTGCTATATTACCATAATGTATGGCTAGTCCTCCTAAAATTTGAACGTAGAAATGTTTTTCTCCTATAACTCTAAATGATGCTTCTCTTGCAGTTGCAAAAGCTTCCACAAGAATATCATCTAATGTTTCTCCATCTCGTAATCTATCTTTAAATTCTTGAGTTTTATTTTGTAACTCAGTATCTGTTAGTTTTGAATATTCTTCTTCAAGATTCATTACTTCATCAGCAATTTTATGAAATCTTTTTAATTCTTTATATTCATGATCAAATAATTTTCTTAATATATTCATGTAATCTTCTCCTCTAACATTTTATTTTATCAAAAAAAAACGAGATTTAAAAGAGTTTCTCGTTTTTTCTTTTATTCAGACTCAATAATACCATAGTTGCCATCATTTCTTTTATATACTACTGCTGGCAATCCGGTTTCTTCGTCCTTATACATGTAAAATTCATGCCCTAGTAATTCCATTTGAAGAATTGCTTCTTCTTCATTCATTGGTTTAACTTCTATTGTTTTTCTCTTAACAATTTTAGATGTGTTTTTATCTTCTTCAGATTCTATTTCTGAGAAATTAAAATCTTGATTATTTTTATTATGCTTAGACATTAATTTAGTTTTATTTTTTCTTATTTGTCTTTCTAATTTATCAATTGTCTTATCTACTGCAGCATAATAATCTTCTTTTGTTTCCTCCGATCTTAGTATAAATGATTTTAGTGGTATGGTTATTTCTACTGTTTGCTCACGATTTTTTACTTTTACCATAACATTTGCGCGAACGTTTTCGCTATTTTCTAAGTATTTTTCTAACTTAGCTAATTTTTCTTTTAAATAATCTTTCATGGCTTCAGTAATTTTAATTTTATCTCCATGAATAATAATTTCCATACCATCACCTCCTTGTACTTTGATTATAACATAACCACAGAAAAAAAACCACTACTTTTATGCAGCAGCTTTTTCTTTTAAAAGTCTTACATTAATAGCTTGATATCCTTTACTTGTCTCAATAAGTTTAAATTCAACTAATTGATTTTCTGATAATGTTTTATATCCATTTATTTCTATTGCAGAATAATGAACAAATATATCTTCATTTTCTTTAAAACCTATGAATCCATAACCTTTATCATTATTAAACCATTTCACGCGTCCAGTCATCAATTAATTTAACACCTCACATTCTACCATTAATTCTTTTCTTGGTAAAATTAGTTTATCAAAATATGTACTTTATTATTATTTTTTCCGTTAAATGTATTATTTTTATAATAATTTTGCAATTAATGTTATATTTTCGACATTATTAGATTATTTTTCTAAAATAATTTTCTATATCTTTCTTTTTAGTACGAGATATCATATTAACTTTTTCTCTGTTTTTAAAAATAATTATATTCTCTTTTGTGTTGTATTCTTCCACTTGTTCCATATTTATTAGGTAGCTTTTATTGCATTTTATGAATCTTTTATCTAATTTTTGTTCTATTTTTTTTAATGACCCTGGAAAATAGTATTTATTTTCTTTTGTTTTTATTGTACATATCTTATTATCCTTTTCTTTTTCAATATAAATTATATTTCTATATTCAATATTATAAAATGTTTTTTTATAGCAGTATTTTAAACTATTAGGTCGTTGATCATAATTTTTCATACATATTTGAATATCTCTATATAAACTATTACTTATATTAGTATTTTTATTTAAGTAGTGAATTATAAAAAAATTTTCTTCTTGTATTTCTCTTAAAATTTCAATGTTGTCATATATAACTATTATTAATGATTTCCAATCATCTAAATCTTCTCTAATTTTTTTTATTAGTTCTTTTGTTTTTTTATGTTTTTCTAAATGTAATAAATATACTTTAAAAGAATCATTTTCTAAAAATTTATTTAGTATCTTTGTATATCTATCTATGATTGATATATTGTAGTTAATGTCATAATTCATCATTACTTTATCTATGATGTTTTTATATGTTAATAAGTCATTTATATTATCTTCCATTATTAAATAATCTATCATTTTTCCTCCATTTAAAAAGTAGATTTTTCATCTACTATTTTTTTTAAATTTTAATTTATTCATAATTTTTTTTGTGCGTTTTGGATTTTTTTCTGAAATAATTGTTGTATGTAATACTATCCAAACAACTATAATGAATATTATAATATATATAACTTCTCCAATTATTGGATCTACTAATGCATAGAAGATAGATGCTGCGGCAAATAAAATATCAAATCCATATATAATTAATACTGTTGCTTTTTGACTTAGGTTCATTCCTAATAGTTGATGATGCAAATGCTGTTTATCCGCTTGGAATGGAGGTTGTCCTTTTAATAATCTCCTTATTATTGCAAATAGTGTATCTAATATTGGTATTCCTATAATTGATACTGGTACAAAGAATGATATTAGGGCTGGTCCTTTAAACTCTAATAACGTTATAATTCCTATTAAAAATCCCATAAATGTAACACAGTCCCCTGCAAATATTTTAGCTGGATTAAAATTATGAACCAAGAATCCTAGAGTTGAGCCTAACATTATTAATGATAGAATCATTACTAGACTTCCTGCTCTTCCTTGGAAAAATCCTATTATAGCAATTGTTAAATAAAAAATGCTACATATTCCACCACTTAATCCATCTAGTCCATCAATTAAATCTATTATGTCTGTACAGGCTACTAAAAATAATATGGTTATTGGATATGCTAATATTCCAAAATTTATAGAAAAACCAAAAGCTGTTATATTATCGAGTAAAATTCCGCCATAAAATACTATTACCATAGCAGCTATTATATGGACTAAAAAGCGATAATAGTTTTTTACTGGGTTTATGTCATCTACAATACCCATTAATATTATAATAAAGCTTCCAATTAAAATTGAATTCATTCTTATGCTTTGTTCTCCAAAAAGAATATATCCAAATAGAAAAGCTAGGAATATTCCTACTCCTCCAAGTTTAGGCATTTTTTTCTTATGTATGTGTCTGTTTCCCTCTTCCGTAGTGGGAATATCCATTGCTCCTATGTGAATAGCTACTTTTCTCATTAAAAACATGACTATTGCAGAAAAAAGAAAGGTAACTACCACTATTCTAGAAGCATTTAAAAGTTGTAACTTCATTTTTTTCACTTCTTTCTAGTTTAATTATAACAAATAAAAATAAAAAAAACCATATTATTGGTCTTCTTCTAATTGTTTAATATTATTTAATAAAATTCCGCATCCTTCAGCGACGCATGTAAGTGGAGTTTCTGCTATTAAAACAGGAATGGTAAGTTCTTCTTCCATTCTATCTGCTAATCCATTAAGAAGTGCTCCTCCTCCAGTTAAAATTACACCTTTTTCTACTATATCAGCAGATAACTCTGGTGGAGTTTGCTCAAGAAGACTTTGACAAGCTTTAATTATTTTTTCTACTCCTTCTTTCATTGCTTCTTTTGTTTCTTCTTGATTTATTTCTATTGCCTTTGGTAACCCTGTTATTAAATCTCTTCCTCTAATCTCTAATTTTTCTCCTCTATTTGGTTTATATACATTAGAAAAGTTTATTTTAATATCTTCAGCTGTTTTTTCTCCGATTAATAATTTATATTTATCTCTAATATATCTTATTATTTCTTGATCTAATTCATTTCCAGCTACTTTTATTGATGAGGATAAAACTATTCCATTCATTGAAAGGATAGCAATATCTGTTGTTCCTCCTCCTATGTCTAAGACCATATTAGCTTTAGCCTCTTGTATATTCATACCTGCCCCTATCGCGGCCACTTTAGGTTCTTCTTCTAAATATACTTTTCTTGCGCCTGTTCTTTCTGCTGCTTCTTTTATAGCATTTTTTTCAACAGGGGTAATATTTGTTGGACAGCAAATTAAAATTCTTGGTCTTGTTATGACTTTTCTAGCTTTAGCTTTTTTTATAAATTCATTTAACATGATTTCAGTTAATTCAAAATCAGCTATTACTCCGTCTTTCATTGGCTTTATTGCTTTTACTTTTCCAGGCGTTCTTCCTAATACTTCATTTGCTTCTTTTCCAACTGACAATACTTTTTTTGTTTCTGTATCTATTACAACCACACTAGGTTCATTAAGTACTATTCCTCTTCCTTTTATATATATTAAAACATTTGCAGTTCCTAAATCTATTCCAATATCTTTTGCAAGCATAATATCTCTTCCTTCCTTTTATTATTTTACCATAATTTTATTCTAAAACCATAAAATATATATCATTTTGAAAAAAAAGAAGGAATTAATTTCCTTTTTTTAATGATACTTCTTTATTTAGATAATTTTCTGGGTTTACTGCAACTGAATTTTCATAGATTTCAAAATGCAAATGATTCCCTAAATCTTGATATAATTCTGTTGTTCCACTTAATCCTAATACTTGTCCTTGATTTACAATATCTCCTTTTTTTACATTTATCTCACTCAAACTTTGATAAACAGAAATGAAGCCATTATCATGTTTAATTTCTATTGATTTTCCTTTCTCGGAATCTTCATTTACTTCCTGAACTGTTCCATCTAAAATAGCTATTACTTCAAATTTGTTTTCACTTACAAAATCTATTCCTTTATTTTGTATATATGTGTCTTCCTGCTTCAGAATAGAGTTAATTTGTGTTGTTTCTTCGCCTTTATAGTCATAAAAGGACTTCCCTACTGTAACACTTTTATCCGTATATGGATCTATTATACGTGTTGTTGTATTTACTACCGGTAGAGAATCAGTTATAACTTCTTCTGTTACATAGTCAGTTTCATCTACATTATCATCTTTTAAGTTTGTTTGAGATATTGTTGCAAACATGATTAAGGGAAGTATTATTAGTGCACCTATTAGTAAAAATACATTTTGAAACTTTATTTTTGTTCTTGTCATATCCTCACCTCATTATAAGTTTGGACAAAAAAAAAGAATTTATACTTCTTTTTTAAAACAAATTAACTGTTGTAAATAAATCCCATATAAAATTTGTTACTAAATATATCATAGATATTCCTAATAGAAAATAGAATACTCTAGCTTGTATAATTCTATTTTTTTTAAATATTCCGTTTATATTAATGGAGTCCATTGCCCATATGACTAGTATGGTAATAATAACATATAGAAAAAACTTTCCACTCATAATTGTTCCTCATAATCTTTTATTTTATTTCTTCTTCTTACATGCTTTTCTTCTAAAGAACAAGGTGTGTGTATAAATGTATTAACAAAATCTATTGCATCCCTAACAGGTGTTTTTTCACTGAATGCTATTACATTAGCATCATTATCTTTTCTGGTTGCAACGACATCATCTATACTATCTACTTTAGCGCATCTTATTCCTTTTACTTTATTGCAGGCAATACTAATTCCTATTCCAGAACCACATATTGCAACTCCAAAATCTACTTTTTTATCTCTAACAGCTTCACTGACTTTAAATGCATAATCTGGATAATCTGTTGATTCTTCACTATTCGTCCCATAATCAATTATTTCTATATCAACATTTGTGAAATAACTTTTTATTTGTTCTTTTAACTTAAATCCCCTATGATCACTTGCTATACCTATTCTCATTTTATTTCTCCTCGTATAATAAAAAGCTACTATTCAGCAGCTTCTTTTTTATCAAATCCATATTTTTTATTAAATTTATCAACTCTACCTGCACGAGAAGCTCTACTTTGTTTTCCTGTATAAAATGGATGACATTCAGAGCATACTTCAACATTTATTTCAGATTTTGTTGATTTGCAAGTAAAAGTATTTCCACATGCACATGTTACAGTACAATCTTTCATTTCTGGATGAATATTTTTTTTCATTCTATCTCTCCTTCCGCCATGACATTTTTTTGCCATAGTAATTTAATGCGTTATTAATATACCAAATAATTTATTTATTTTCAAGGCTTTTTATTATATTTTCCGCAATTTTTCTATACCCTAAATAATTAGGATAACTATTATTTGGATTGGAATAATAGTCATTGTTAGAATTTAAAATATTATTTGTATTGATAAAAATAATATTTTTATTGTTTTCTAAATACTTATTAATTTCTCTAATACTTTTTTTTATGTAATAATTATCTATTTTAGACTCATGTATTCCTATTATTACTATTTTATTTTTATAGTATTTTCTAATTTCTTTTAATAGATTTTTGTAATTATTTTTAATTTTTTTTATTATTTTATTATTTTTCTTTTCATTTATTTCTTCTTCTATATTTGTTTCATATACTATGTCATTATATCCTAATGAGAGAAATAAAATATGCGATTCAATTAAACTTTTCTTTATTTTGGAGGTGTTTTTTATTTTTTCTCTTAGTTTTTCTATTGTCATATCTTTTTTTGAATAATAATTATTTAAAAATACTTTTTTTTGTTGACTGATCAAATAATCTTTATAATAGTCTACTGGGCTATACTCTTTTATTCCAAAAGAATTAATTCCTAAACTAATACTATCTCCAATATTTAGAATTAAAATTTTTTTATCTACATTTTTATAGATAAAGAAAACTGAACAACTTAACACTATTATTGATAATAGTTTTATTTTTTTATTCATTTTACCTCCAAAAAAAAGAAATATCTTTGTATATTATATTTCTTTTATTGAGATTTTAGCACCTACATTAGTTAGTTTCTCTACGATTTGTTCATATCCTCTTAAAATATGTTCTGCATTAGTTATAGTTGTTTTTCCTTCTGCCTTTAATCCAGCTGCAACCATGGCTGCTCCTGCTCGTAAGTCTGTTGCTACAACTTCTGTTCCTTTTAATTTTTTTGGTCCTATAATCGTTGCAGTTTGATTTTTTATTTCTATATTTGCACCGAGTGATTTTAGATATGGAATATGCATAAATCTGTTTTCAAATATTGTTTCTGTAACTTTACTTGTACCAGATGCCTGAGTAAGTAGTACTGTTATTGGTTGTTGTAAATCCGTTGGAAATCCTGGATATACAGCTGTCTTTATATTTGTTGCTTTTATAGGATTGTTGCTACTTAATATCGTTACATAGTCAGTTCCCATTTCTAATTCTACTCCCATTTCTTCTAGTTTTGATATCAATGAATCTACATGCTCTGGGATGATATTATCCACTTTTAGCATTTTTCCGCATAATGCTCCGATAATTATATATGTTCCTGTTTCAATTCTATCTGGTATTACTTCATGAAAGCATTGATGAAGGTAATCTACCCCTTCTATTTTAATAGTAGACGTTCCTGATCCCGTTATTTTAGCTCCCATATTATTCAAAAATGTAGCAACATTAACTATTTCAGGCTCTTTTGCAGCATTGTCTATTATTGTTGTTCCTTTTGCTTTTACTGCTGCTAGCATAATATTAATTGTTGCTCCTACAGATGCAAAGTCTAAATAAATATTTGCTCCTGTCAATTCATCTGCTTCTACTATGTATTTATCTCCTTCTATTGTGACTTTTGCTCCTAATGCTTCAAATCCTTTTAAGTGTAAGTCTATTGGCCTTGCCCCAATTGAACATCCTCCTGGAAAGTGCATCACTGCTTTTTTAAATTTTCCTAGTAAGGCTCCCATAAAATAGTATGATGCTCTTAATTTTTTTGAAAGAGACTCTTCAATTTCTGTGTTTATCATTTCCTTTGGATCAATTATTATACTTTCCGTTGAACGATTTATTTTTACATTTAAAGAGCTTAATAAATCACATAGAGCATCTGTGTCTGTAATTTCAGGTATATTACAAATAGTTGCTTCTTCATCTGTAAGTATAGCAGCTGGAATTAAAGCAACTGTGGCATTTTTTGCTCCACTTACTCTAATTGTCCCGCTAAGTTCTCTATTACCTTCTATTTCTATTATTTTCATTTTTTACTCCTTTCAGATTTTTTGATTTCTTTATTTTATCATAGGAAATTCTATTATTTTTGTCAATTATTTCCTTTTATTCTAATTTATATTTGTCGTAAATAGTTAAAATAGATAATAGATTCCTATTACTAGCAAAATAATAGTTCCAAAGTAAATACTATAGTTATCAATCCTTTTCTGAATTTTATCTCCAATTTTTAGACCAAGATAAGTAAAAAATGAACTTTCTACTAAAAAAATAATGGCTGCTAAAAATATATTTTCTTTTTTTATTCCATATGCTAATCCTACTAAAATACTATCTATACTTACTAAAAAAGCAATACATATTTGTTTAAATAATGAAAATTTTTTTATTTCTTCATTTGTATTTTTATTTTGATATGTTTCAATAGCTAAATATATAAAAATTATCCCTGATATTTTTTTTAAAGGAAGTTTTGATATTTTTGAAAGTAAATAACCAATTTTATTTCCTGTATTTGTCATAATAAAATGAAATATTCCTACTATTATAGGGAAAAGAGTTATTTTGTTTCTCTTCTTTATAATCGTTCCTATCGCTAAAGATAATGAGAAAGCATCAATACTTAGGCTTATTCCTATAAAAAAATATATAAGGATTTTTGACATAGTATCACCTTATATATAATATTCTTACTTTTTATTAAAAATACTTATCTATTATTTCTTTTATGATTGATTTATATTCTATATTATCTTCTTTATCTGTGAAACATAGTGGTGGAAATAATACACACCAAAAATTTTCACCAGAAGCTTTACCTAGTTCAATTACCAATGATTCATAATTTCCACTTTTATATTTTTGATTTTTATATTCTTTTTCTGGAAAAAAGTTTTTTCCATAGTTTATGTGGAAAGTATTATTACTATTATTATCTATTATTGTTTTTTCCACAATTTTTTTTAGTTTTGGTAATTTCTTTTCTATATATGTTCTTGTTTCTTTTATTGAATGAAGTTGTTCTGTATGGATTAATTCTTTTTTTAAATTATTAACAATCCTCATTTTTAATATTTGGTCTTCATTTGAATTACTATTAGCAATAATCCTGAATCTTATTGATTCTTGTGGTATTACTTTTTCTTTTTGTTGTTTATTAATAGATAAAAATAATAATATAATACTTGTTAGAATAATTATTTTCTTCATAAAAACCTCACTTTCAATATAGTAGTGAGGTTTTTTCTTAGATTTTATTCATTATTTTTAAATATAAATATCATACGGTCTTTTCCTGACAGGTCTTTTTTACACTCTATTTTTATGTTGTCTAAATATTTATTTGCTAGATTAATAATATCATTTTTTTGGTCATAACCTATTTCAAAAGCAATTAGACATTTTTCTTTCATATTCTTTTTGATATCTTTTAAAATTTTCTTATAACAGTCTAATCCATCATCACCAGCATACAGGGCAATTTCTGGTTCGTTCTTTTTAACAATGTCTTCTATTTCTTCATTTGATTTAATATAAGGAGGATTGCTTATAATGATATCATACTTTTTTTCAATATTATCTAAAAAGTCATTATGAATGATATTGGCTTTTGATGATAGTTTTTCACAATTTTTGTGAGTAACTTTAAGGGCTTCTTCTGAAATATCTATTAAATCCACAGTTTTTGTGGGAATTTTTTTTTCAAGAGTCAGTCCTATTACTCCACTTCCACATCCTAAATCAGCTATATCCACAGGATTTGTGAAATATTTTTGTATATAATTAATAGTTTGTTCAACTAATTCTTCTGTTTCAAATCTTGGTATTAAGACTCTTTTATCTATATCAAATATATTGCCGTAAAAGTTTACTGTTCCTAATATATACTGAATAGGTATTCCTTTTTCTAAAGCATCTATTTCTCTTTTGTATATTTCTATTTTTTCATCTGATACAATGTCATTTAAATGATTTAATAATTCTAAAGGATTCTTTCCTATCAACTCAGCTAAAAGTATTTTTGCATGTTCTGAGTGACAATGACTTTTTCCATAAATTAATAATTCTTCTATTTTCATTTATTCTTCTGTACCTTGTAGTTTTCTTTTTTGGTCTTCTTGTTGAAGTGCTAAAATGATATCATCTAATGCTCCATCCATTACTCTATCTAAACTGTTGGTTGTATAACCTATTCTATGATCTGTTACTCTATTTTGAGGATAATTATATGTTCTTATTTTTTCTGCACGATCTCCTGTTCCTATTTTGCTGCGTCTTTCGTTTCCTTCTTTTTCAGCTCTTTCTTGCTCTTGTAATTCATAAAGTCTTGATTTTAATACTTTCATAGCTTGTTCTTTATTTTGTATTTGACTTCTTTCATTTTGACATGTAACAACTAGACCTGTTGGTAAATGGGTAATTCTAACAGCTGAATCTGTTGTATTTACACCTTGTCCTCCACATCCGCTTGATCGATAAATATCAATTCTTAAATCGTTTTGATTAATTTCTATTTCAACATCATCATCAGCTTCTGGCATAACTAATACAGTTGCAGTTGATGTTTGCAGTCTCCCGTTTGATTCTGTTACTGGGACTCTTTGAACTCTATGTGATCCACTTTCATATTTTAATTTAGAATAAACACCTTTTCCTCTTATAACAAGTTCTATTTGGCTAAAACCTCCTGCTGTACCGTCAATGGAGTTATATACATTATAAGTAAATCCCTGCTTTTCTGCATATCTTGTATACATTCTAAATAAATCACCTGCAAATATATTTGCTTCATCTCCGCCTGCTGCACCTCTTATTTCCATAATAATATTTTTATTATCATTTGGATCTTTTGGTATTAATAATATTTCTAACTCTTTTTCTAATTGTTCTTTTTCTTCTTCTAAAGTTTTTAATTCCTCTTTAGCCATTTCTCCTAAGTCTGGATCTTTTATCATTTCTTTAGCATCAGTTATTTCATTAATAACTTTTTTATATTTTTTATAACAATTAACAATATCTTCTAATTCACTTACTTCTTTTGAATACTCCCTTGTTTTCTTTATATCACTTAATACCTCAGTTTTTGTTAATTCTTCTTGCAAATAATTATATTTTTCAAGTGTTGCTTCTAATCTGTCTATCATTTTTTTCACCTATTCTTTCGTAATCAGTCCTATTATAACATAATTAACAAGAAAAAGAGAAAGCAATTTCCTCTTTTATATTTTTTATTCTTCTAGTTCCAATTCATCTTCATCTATGACAACTAAGTCTTTTAACTCTTCATTTGTTTCATCATCATAGTCTTCATTTTCTGTATCATCAAAACTATCTTCTTCTATTTCTTCCGGTTTATCGTTTTCTATCTCTTCTTCGTCTTCATCTTCTTCTTCATCTGATATCTTTATAACTTTATCTGATGTATGATTATTTCTTAAATCCCATTTCCCATTGTCTAATAAAATAAATCTTTTATCGGTTGATAGTGCAGTATAAAAATCAGCTATTTTACTTTCAAATACACTATCTGGAAGTTCTAATAGTTTTATTATTTTTTTAAATAAATCTGCAGTATTCATTTTTTTATTAGATTCTTCTAATATCATGTATGCAATATCTTTATTCGAAAGTAGTTCTAACTCTTCCTTTTTCATTGTCTTTAGACTCATAAATAGTCCTCCTGTTTAAATAACATTTTTTTCAAAAAACCCATTAATTTTATAACATATATCTTCATTATTAGCAACACTTTTTTTACATTTTATTTGGGATAGTTATTCCTAATATATCAAGTAGTAAGCAATTTAATCTATATACAATCTCTGTGAGTGTAATCCATGAGTCTCTTAATTGTTCATCTTTTTCTGTTAAAATTCTATTTTCTGCATAAAACTTATTATATGCTGATGTTAACTTGAATAAATATTCTGCTATTTCATTTAATGATTTTGTATCTAATGCTTTATCTAATATAAATGGTAAATTTAAAAGGGTTAAAATAATATCTTTTTCTTTTTCTCCTATTAGTTTTGAAACTGGTTTTAAATTATTTATATTTGCTTTATTAATTAAGGAACGCATCCTAATAGTGGAATATAATAAATATGGGCCTGTTTTTCCTTCTAAATCTGAAAATTTATCAATTTCAAATACATAATCTGTATTTCTAAAAGGCAATAAATCAGCATATTTTATTGTCGCTATAGCAACATCATTTGAAATACTTTCTTTTTCTTCTTCTTTTATTGATTCATTTGTAATTTTCTTTTTTGTTTCAGCTTTTACTAAATCTATTAATTTTTTTAGTGTCATCACTCCACCATCTCTTGTTTTAAATGGTTTTCCATCTTGTCCATTCATTGTCCCAAAGCCTATATATTCTAGTTTTGTATTATCATCTATTATTCCTATTTTTTTGCTTGCACGGAATACTTGTTCAAAATGTAGTTCTTGTCTTGCATCTACAACATACCATATCTCATCTGGATTATAGTTTTTTATTCTTTCTAGAATGGTTGCTAAATCGGTTGTTTCATATGATACTGAATTATTAGATTTAATAAATAAAAGTGGTGGTATTGGACTTTTGTCATCTTCTTTTGATATATCAATGATTTGAGCTCCTTCACTTTGTTGAAGAATATTTCTTTCCTGGCATATTTTATATAATTCATCAAAATATTCCATTTCATCGCTTTCGCCGTTCCATATTTCAAAATTAACATTTAGTTTAGAATATGTTTTTTTTATATCTTCTTTTGATATTTCTACTATTTTTTTCCATAAGTCATAGTATCCTTTTTCTTTTTGTTGAATTTTTGCTGTTATTGTACGACTTTCTTCCAAATACTTCTCATCTTCTTTTGCTTTAAGAGAAGCAATGGGATATATTTTTTCTAAATCTTCATTGGTAATTGGTAAATCTAGGTTATCATAACTTCCATTGTAGTTTTCATCAAAATATGGAAGAATTGGATATTGTCTTTTTATTTCATTTATTACAAGTCCCAGAGGTCTTCCATAGTCACCTAGGTGGGCATCTCCTATTGCTTCATATCCCATAGTATTTGCTAGTCTCTTTAATGATTCTCCTATATTAGCACTTCTTAAATGACCTACATGCAAGGATTTTGCTACGTTTGCTCCCCCATAATCTAATATTACTTTTTTGTTTTCTCTTTTATCTATATTTGAAAATATGTCTTTTTGCATTTTATTTAAAATTTCATAACAGTATTCTAATTGTAGACTAAAATTAATAAACCCCGGTCCTGCTATATTAATATTTTCAAATCTTTTGTCTTTTGATAACTCTTTTACTATTTTTTCGGCAATTACTCTTGGATTTTCATGGTAGGCTTTTGCTAATTGCATAGCGTCATTTAATTGATACTCTCCTAAATCTCTTCTATTAGAAGGTTCCATCGATAATTTATCTATGTCATATCCTGCTTCTTTAACAATTTTTTTGATATCTTTTTCTAAATCCTTTATTATACTCATTTTATTTCTTTTATTTGATATAAAAACTTTTCGCCTTCTATAGAATACTCAATTCTTATATCATGATCCTTTCTTTCTATTTTATTCGTTGTAATAATAATCGTTACTGTTGCATTATTATCTTTCAGAGTTATTAATCCCTCTGTTTTTTTATTTTTATTAAAATGGTATACCATTTTAATATTATCATTGTTTCTTATCAGTTGTTTTTTTTCAAAGTCAAATATTGTAATTGTATTATTTTCTTCTATATATTCAATCTTGTTTTCTCTAAGAATTGCGGCTTTATTAAAATTTATTTTGTCATTATTGTTTTTGATAATAACGTTGATTTTTATTTTTGACATGATATCACCAACTTCTCATTTAATAACATATTATATCATACTTACTATAAGCTTTTATAATTGTCTAATGAATATTATTTTATAATATTTTTTTGCTTGTTTTTTTCTTTTACTTGGGCTGACTCATCTATATCGTCTATGCCTATTATTGCATTGCAACAATCATTTATAATAGCATCATATTCTTTTTTTTGTTCTAAGAACTTTTTTATAAAAAAGTCTTTACAATTTATAATAATAGTATCATATTTCTCGTTCATATATCCAATATTAATCGATAAAAAAAGTTGCATTAAATAGTCTCCATATCTATCATAAGTTTCTAATACAGGTGTTCTAACAAATAAATCTTCACTATTTATATTATAATCATCAAAGATGCTTTCAAGATTTTTTATATATTTCTCTATGTCTTCTTCTTTTAGGGAAATATTTTCATATCCACGTTTATATAAGGTTAAATATATTGCTAAAAGTATTGTTCTAAAATTATTTTTATTATTTATTGTTAGATCTTCATCCATTTGTCTATTTTTTTCCTCTTTCATATGATAATCTCCTCTCGCGTTTTTTTATATTATAACATATTATTTTTTTTATACATATTTTTCATAATATTAATCATACTAAAAATGGTGAGGCTTATGAAATATCTAAAACATTTTTTTCGTTTATTTATTATTCTATTTGGTTTATCTATAGTTATTGGTTTAGCATTTTATGTATATGCAAAAGTATCTCCTAAAATATTAATTAATAGTGCAAATAATATTACATTATATGATAAAAATGACAATGTTTTTTTTAAGGGTAACAATAAGAAAGAATGGGTTTCTTTAGAGGAGATTAGTCCATATCTTATCCAATCTACAATATATACTGAAGATAAATATTTTTATAAACATTTTGGATTTGATTTTCTAAGAATTGGGAAAGCTTTTTTAACAAATATAAAAAATAAGAAAATGGTTCAAGGGGCTTCTACAATTACTCAACAATATGCTAAAAATTTATTTTTAGATTTCGATAAAACATTTAAAAGAAAATGGGAAGAGGCATTGTATACCCTTAGAATTGAAGCTAATTATAGTAAAGATGAAATATTAGAGGGATATTTAAATACTATTAACTATGGTCATGGAAAATATGGAATTGAAAATGCTAGTAAATATTATTTTGGAAAAAAAGCTAAAGATTTATCTTTGTCTGAAGCATCTATGTTAGCTGCTATTCCAAAAGCTCCTAGTAAATATTCACCATTAATTGATTATCAAGCAGCTAAAGAGCGACAATTATTAATTTTAGAGAACTTAAAGAAGAATAATATTATTACTGAAAAAGAAGAAAATGAAGCCTATAAACTTGAAATTAATCTTATTGGAAAAGAAGATAATTCTGATGATTTAAGTAGTATCCGTTATTATCAAGATGCGGTTTTAGAGGAATTAAATACATTAGATACAATTCCTAAAAACTATTCAAATATCAATGGTTTAAAAATATATACTACTTTAGATTATTCTATGCAAAAAATACTAGAAGATAATATTCGTGAAGCTTTTCAAAATAAAACTAATTTGCAAACAGCAAGTGTTGTTATGGATCCTAAAACTGGAGGAGTATATGCCCTTATTGGTGGAAGAGCTTATAATCAATCTACATACAATCGAGCAATTTCTTCTTCTAGGCAAGTTGGTTCTACAATGAAACCATATTTGTATTATGCTGCCTTAGAGAATGGTTTTACTGCTAGTTCGGCTTTTTTAAGTGAGCCTACTACTTTTCCAACACAAGATAAAAAAACATATACTCCTAGTAATTACAATAATAAATATGGAAATAAACCTATTTCTATGGCAACTGCTATTGCATATAGTGAAAATATTTATGCTATTAAAACTCATATGTTTTTAGGATATGATGCATTAATACAAGTAGCTAAAAGAGTTGGCATTCCAGAAAAGCTTGAAAGTATAGCTTCTTTACCGCTCGGAACAAATGAAATAAATATTTTAAATATGTCTGCTGGATATGCTTCTTTTGCAAATTTGGGATATAAAGTATCACCTCATTTTATTACAAAGGTAACTGATGGTAATAACAATGTCTTGTATAAAAAAGAATACAATCCTGAACTAGTACTTAATAGTAGTTTAGTATTTATTTTAAATAATCTTTTAACTGCTACATATGATCCTCTTTATATTGACTATAATTATCCTACTGCAATTAGTTTATCTTCAAAATTAAAACATAAATATGCATTAAAGAGTGGAACGACTAATTCAGATAATTGGAATATTGGTTTTAATAAAAATATATTATGCTCTGTTTGGGTAGGGTATGATAATAATGATTCCCTCACTACTAAAGATTATAAATATGCTCAAAACATTTGGTACAATACTGTTGAAAAAATTGAAGAAAATATAGATCCCAATGATGGTTGGTATGAAAAGCCAAAAAATGTAGTTGGAGTTCTTGTTGAGCCAATTTCTGGTAAACCTTTATCCGATAGTAGTAAAAATACTAAGTTAGTATATTTTTTAAAAGGAACAGAGCCTCATATAACTGACCCTACTTTTGATGAAATAATTGATAGTGAAGAATCATAAATATATGGTTCTTTTTATTTTTACTATTTATTGTATTTAAAAAATAATTTTGTTATAATTTTAATAGAATGGAGAAGATTTATGTTAGAATTAATTATACTTATTATTGTTATTATTTCATTTATTTTATTTATATTTACCATTTATTATAATAAATATCAATTAGTTATTATTAAAATAGATAAAGCAGAGGAAGATATTTCATTATATTTACAAAGAAAACAAGAACTATTAGAAAGGGTAAAACCAATTTTAAAAAAAGAATTAAAAAAAGATTATTATTTGTCTAGTTTAGAGGAGATTAATGAAGACTTTAATAATTTTGAGCTTCATGATATTTTAAAAAGAAATTATAATGAATTATTTAAAGTTATGGATGAAAATGAAAAGCTTCTTAAAAGTGAATCTTTGGTTCAGTTACTAGAAAATCTTAATACTAATGAAGAAAATATAGTTGGATCAATTAAATTTTATAATGATACTGTTGTTGAATTTAATCAGTTGGTTGTTTCTTTTCCTTCTTCTATTATTGGATTTTTTAAAAAATATAAAAAATTAGAATTTTATAATAATGAAAAACGAGAAATATTTGAAATATTAAATAATGATTAGAGGTTTTAATTATGAGTTTTATTGAAAAATTAAAAATACGAGCTAAAGAATGTAAAATGACTATAATTTTACCAGAGGTTATGGATGAAAGAATCTTTATTGCAACTGAGAAAATATTAAAAGAAGATATTGCTAATATTATTTTGATTGGTAAAGATGAAGAGATAACACGTTATTCTAATAAATATGATATTAGCAAGGCTACTATTATTAATCCGTTTACATCAGATAATACAGAAAGTATAATTCATGAATTTGTTGATTTAAGAAAAGCAAAGGGAATGACATATGATCAAGCTAAAAATATTCTGTTATCTGACTATATGTATTATGCTTGTATGCTTGTTAAATTAGGAATGGCAGATGGTATCGTATCGGGAGCATGTCACTCTACTTCTAACACTCTTCGACCTGCATTGCAAATAATAAAAACAGCTAAAAATGTTGATTTAGTTTCTGCCTTTTTTTTAATGATTGTTCCAAATTGTGAATATGGAGAAAATGGAATATTCTTATTTGCGGATAGTGGTCTTGAACAAAATCCTGATCCTTTAAAATTATCTTCTATTGCATGTAGTAGTGCAGAAAGTTTTGAATTGTTAGTTGAAGAAGAAGCAAAGGTTGCTATGTTATCTCATTCAACTCTTGGTAGTGCAAAACATGCCGATGTTGATAAAGTTATTGAAGCAACTAATTTGGTAAAAAAAAGATTTCCACACATACATGTAGATGGAGAATTACAACTTGATGCAGCTATTGTTCCTAGTGTTGCTGAGATGAAAGCCCCAGATAGTGAAGTTGCGGGACATGCCAATGTTTTAATATTTCCAGATTTAGATGCAGGAAATATTGGTTATAAACTTGTTCAAAGACTTGCTAAGGCGGAAGCATATGGTCCAATTACTCAAGGAATCGCCGCCCCAGTAAATGACTTAAGTAGAGGGTGTAGTGCTGATGATATAGTTGGAGTTGTAGCTATAACAGCTTTACAAGCCAAGAAAATGAAGGAGGATAAAGATGAGTAAATGTCCACATTGCGGAGCTGAAATACAGTTTAATCCAAAAAGTAAAAATGTTCATTGTGAATATTGTGGGTCTGATTTTAATCCAAAAGAATTAAAAACAGATATAAAAAAAGCTAAAAATGAAAAAACATTGGATGGTCGAGCTTTTTCTTGTACTCAATGTGGAGCAACTTTGCTTTCTTTTGATGAAACTGCTGTTACTTTTTGTAGTTACTGTGGTTCTCAAAATATGATTGAGGAAAAAATGATTGGACAAACTGCTCCTGATTTTATAATTCCTTTTTCTAAAACAAAAGATCAATGTATAGCAAATTATAAGAAAAAAATATCTAGTTTTCTTTTTTGTCCAGGTTATATGAAATCAGATGTTATTATAAAAAAATTCCGAGGAATATATATGCCATATGGTATTTATTATTTTGAACATCATGGAGATAATACTAATAAAGGGCAGAAGTATAATCATAGAAGTGGAGATTATGTTTACTATGATGACTATACAATTCATGCGAATGTTGATGCAACTTATGATGGAATTTCTTATGATTTGCTTTCTAAATTTTATGATGATTACAGTGTATCAATTCCATTTAACTATAAAGAGGCAGAAGATTTTAATCCAAACTATTTACCAGGATTTTATGCTGATTCTAAAGATGTTGATATAGATACTTACTTAAATGATGCAAAAAAAATTGCTATGGATGACTCTAGTCGTTTTTTTAAAAAGCATTCAATTTATTCTAAATATTCTTGTCATCATCCAACGGTTTCGTTTCAGGTAAAAGATAAAAAAATTGGATTGTTTCCTGTTTATTTTGTTTCAATAATGGATAAAGATAAAGAACATATTCATTATGCAGTTATTAATGGGCAGACAGGAAAAGTTGCTGCTGATATGCCTATTGACTTTTTCAAGTATATTATTTTTTCGGTTGTTTTAGCTGTTCCAATTTTTTTCTTACTAAATTCTATGCCTGTATTTTTACCGGTTCATATTAATATTTTTACCATTATAATGTCTATAGTTGCATTTATTATTTATAGTATTGAACTTGATAAATTAAATAAAAAAGATAATCATTTTAATGATAAGGGGTTCTCTAAGCAGGAGATAAATAAAAAGAAGAGTAAAAAAAATATGAAATTTTCCTATGTTATTAAATTTCTTATTTCTATTTTATTATCGTTTTTTGTTATCATTACTTCACCCGTGGAAGATTACTACTACTATGGAAGTTCAATAATTGGTCTTATATTTATATTATGGTTTTTTAAAGATTTAATAACAACATATAATTTAACTGTATCTAGACCAATTCCACAATTAGATAAAAGAGGGGGTGATGAAAGTGTATAAAAAAATTATAGTTTTTCTTTTTATACTATTAATAATTCCTTTTTCTTGTTTTGCATTAGATGTTGAACCTAGTGTTGCTTCTAGTGAAGAGAGTGAGGATTCTAACTTAATTGATTCTAATAGTTACAAAAGCAACTCAACAAATTATGTAGCATTCATTGATGATAAAGCGAAGCTTTTAAATGATAGTGAAGGAAAAAAACTTCTTGATGTTATGATTCCATTAACAAAATATGGTAATATTGCTTTTGTATCTACAGATAATAATTTAAATAGTACAGAAGAGTTTTCTAGAAATTATTATCATGAACATTTTGGTACTTCTAGTGGTTCTATATTCGTTATTGATATGTCTAATCGAAAAATTTATATTTTTTCTGATGGTGCTAACTATAATGTTATTACTAGTTCTAAAGCTTATTCTATTACCGATAATAGTTATAGATACGCATCTGATGATGATTATTATTCTTGTGCAGAATCTTCTTTTAAACAAATGCAAAGTCTTTTAGAGGGCGGAAAAATAAATGAACCAATGCGTTATACTAGTAATGTTTTTATAGCGTTAACTCTTTCATTTTTTATAGGTTTTTTATATGTATTATCTAAATCTAAAATAAAAAAAGCTTCTGTTCAAGACGTCTCAAAAAACTGCGATATTACTTTTAATATTAGTAATGTTCATGCTGATAAAACAGGAAGTCATAGAGTCTATAGTCCTGTCTCTGATAGCTCTAGTGGTGGTAGCTCCGGTGGAGGCGGAGGAGGAGGTAGCTCTGGTGGTGGCGGTGGCCATAGTTTTTAATTTAATCCACAATTATTGTGGATTTTTTATATAAAAAATAGTTTAATCCACATGTTTTGTGAATTAAACTATTTTTAAAATAACATGAAAAATTAAATCTAGTAGCATTGGTATACCTATTACTATGGTTATTATATTTTTAATTACATTTTTATTTTGTATTATATATTTATCTATTTTTGGTTGAATAAAATATAATAAAAATGTTCCCCCTATAGCAAAATTCCTGGAGGCATCCCAATTTACTCTCCTATTTATATTTAAAAAATCCTTTGTGTAATCCCATAATAACTTATTACTATATGTTTCAATCATATAATGAGAAACATATTCTATTAATGTAGTAATAATCCATATTAATAAAAATATTAAGATCCATGTTATATCTACTCTTCGTAATTTTTTATTTATTTTTACAATTAAATATGATAATCCGATAAAAATAATATTACAAATAATTAGGATTATTCCATATTTTTTAAAAAAGATATCAACATGATATATTTTAGGAGTAGTATATTCTATTATAGTAATAAAAATAAAAGTAGTTATTACAATTGTAGATATAATTAAATATAAATAATTATTGGTAGTATGTTTTTTTATTTTTATTTTTTTTAATAAAATCCAAAGAATTAACATTCCAAAACCATATATCGGTAAAAAAGGTCCTATCAATACTCCTCTATTTATCCATTTAAATGGTGGGACTACAAATCTCATCCAAAGTACTTCATATAACCATCCAATTAGTGCATAAATGCAAAATATTAAATAAGAATCTCTGATTTTATTAACTATTTTCATCATTCTATTCTCCAATCAATTTCCCTTATACCATTTCTTTTTAAAAAACTATTTGTTTTTGAAAATGGTTTACTGCCAAAAAAACCATTTCTCGCAGAAAAAGGGGAAGGATGAGCTGATTCAATTATTAAGTGATTGGGATTTGTAATAAGTTTCTTTTTATCTCGAGCGTATGATCCCCATAATATAAAAACTACTGGTTTTTCCTTTTCATTAATCTTTTTGATTACACTATCAGTAAATATTTCCCATCCCATTCCTTTATGGGATGTTGGTTTATGTTCTTCTACAGTTAATACGGCATTTAATAATAAAACTCCTTGTTTTGCCCATGGTTTAAGTGAATTATGTTCTGGAAAAGGGATTGATAAATCACTTTCTAGTTCCTTAAAAATGTTTTTTAAAGATGGTGGTTTTAGTACTTTATCACTAACTGAAAATGATAATCCCTCTGCTTGGTTAGGTCCATGATAAGGATCTTGTCCTAATATTACTACTTTTATATTTTCAAAATCAGTATATCGAAATGCATTAAATACTTCATTTTCTTTTGGGTAAATTGTCTTTGTCTTATATTCTTTTTTTATAAAATTCATTAAGTTTTCAAAGTATTCTTTTTTTATTTCATCTTTTAATACTATATCCCATTTATTACCAATCATTTTTTTATCATATAATCAATTTATACAAATTTTAATTTATTTTTTTAATTGATTAATCCTTTCTACTATATTTTATTATTTATTTATGATATTTTTCATTATTATTAATCTTAAATGAACGATATATTTGTTCTAGTAACAATACACGAAATAATTGATGAGGAAATGTTAGCTTTGAAAAGGAAAGATGTAACTTTGCTTTTTCTTTTATTGAATTATCTAGTCCATAGCTCCCTCCTATAATAAATATAATATTACTAAATTGGATTTGAATAATTCTTAATTTTTCAGCTAATTCTATTGAATTATATTCTTTTCCTTCTATTTCTAGTGTTATTACATAATCTTTTTCATTTATATATTTAACTATTTTTTCTGATTCTAGCTTTTTTGCTTTTTCTTCTTCTACTAGGCCTTCATCCTTCAACTCTATTATTTCTATCTTAGTATATTTACTTATTCTTTTTTTATATTCTTCAATTGCTTCTTTTAAATAATTTTCTTTTATCGAACCTATTGTTATTATTTTTATCATATTCTTCCTTCTGTTTATTTAATTAATATAATCATTCTTTACACTTCAATTATTTTACTTTCTTCATATTGTTTAGCTATTATTATATTTAGTTTATCTAGTCCTTCATTTTTCATTGCTTCTAAGGCCTTTTCTTCAGTATTATTTTTCTCACTTAAGTGGGCTAATACAATTGTTTTTGTATTATTACCAATTATTTTTTTTAAATACTTTGCAGTTGTGTTATTTGATAGATGTCCCTTATCACTAATAACTCTTTCTTTTAAAAATCTTGGATATGGACCATCCATTAACATTATTTCATCATGATTACTTTCTATTATATAAGCATCTTTTCCTATCATTTTATTTAAATATTTTCTATTTATGTACCCTGTATCTGTAACATATACTAAACTTTTATCATTATGTTCTATGATATAACCTACTGATGATGGGGCATCATGAGATGTATGTATCAACTCTATTTTTACATCATTTATTATAAAAATATCATCGATGAATACACATCTTTGAAATGGGACATATTCTTTAATACTTTCATACATGTCTTTTGGTATATAGACATTTAATTTTGTTTTTTTTATTAATGAAGATAATCCTTTTGTATGATCTTTATGACAATGAGTAATTAATATAGCTGAAAAATCTTCAAAAGAAAGGGAATTCTCTTCTATACTTTTTTTTAAAGTTAAAAAAGAAATTCCCATATCTATAATTATATTTGTTTCATTGCATAATACTATCGTACAATTTCCTTTTGAACCACTTGCTATTGTTTTAAACTTCATATTAATAGAAATTCATTGCATTCAATGCAACGCCTCCACGATATGGATATCCATTCCATATGGCAAAATGTAGATGAACTCCTGTTGCTGCTCCTGTTTGTCCCATTCCTCCGATTACCTGTCCTTTTTCTACATAATCTCCTTCTTTTACATATCGGCAGCCTACACATAGATGGGCATACATAGTATAATATCCATTATGATGATCTATAACTATATATTGACCATTATCAACTTTAGATGAAGATACAGCAACTGTTCCTGATTGTGCAGCAAAAATATTTGAACCATATCCACAACCAGCAATATCGGTTCCATCATGCAATACTCCCCATCTCCATCCAAATCCAGATGATACTGTAGAGCAAGATGCTGGCCAGCCCCATTGTCCTTTCGTTGCTACAACAGAACCATATCCATTTCCATAATAACTAGAATAACTTTCATGTTTTCCACCTTTTACTATTATCTCTGTTACAGGTTCTTTAATAATTTCTGTCGATGTTGAAACTGTATTTACAATTTCACCATTTACTTTTTGAATTTTTTGAGTAACTTTATTTTCACCTTTTATTCCTGCTTGAATAACTTCTTCATAACCAACTAATTTATCATTATCATATCTTGTTTCGGTAGTAAAGTTTTTTTCCTCTCTGAAAACAACATGATCTTCTTCTACTAGACTAAATTGTGGTTTTAGTATTCCTAAAGTTACTACTTGTCCTGGGGATAATAAACTATTTTCATCTTGTAGATCTGGATTAGCAATTAAAAATTCTTCAACAGATATTTTATTATTAAAGGCTACATCACTTATTGTGTCTCCTTCTTTAATCGTATAAGTAGCTTGAGGATCTGTTGTCCCAAATAATAAATATTTGCTTAATTCATCAATATTTTGATATATTACTTTGTCTATAGGTATTTTATCTTTTTTTATTGTTATTTTATTTTTTATGTATATATTCTCTATTATTTTACCAGTATCTTGAATTTCTTTTTGAGTATCATTTGCATAATTATCATATTCTTCTGGTGCAATAAATGATTTAACTGTTTTTTCTATAGATTTTGTAAAAATATCTTTCTTTATTACATATAATGATTGATATTTGCTTTTCTTATCATTATCATCTTTTGAATCAATACTTTTAATTTTTATTACGTATCCATTAATAGTAAATGGCGATATATCTTTTATTTTTTTATATATTTCTTCATTAGTTTTTACATTATCTTCAAATGTTATTTGTTTTATAATATCAAGATCTTCAGGTACATAAACTTTATTAACTTGATATTTTTTCTTTATTTCTTCTTGTTTATTATCTATATATTTTTCAAATGATTCTTTGGACTCTATGTTTCCTAATACTTTTCCCTTTAAGTAAACTTTGTAAACAGTTTTTGGCTTTTGGGAAATGTTTGAAAAACCTGTATTAATAAAAAATGAAAGAAAAAGTATGCATACTAATAGTATCTTATGCTTAAGCATTAGTATTTTCCTCCTTATTGTATTCTTTTCTTAAATTAACAAAAGTTGAAGTGTTTTTCTTGAATAATAATTCTATTGTTTTTGTAGGTCCATTACGATGTTTTCCAATTATTAACTCACTTATACTTGTATTATCTTCCGTTCTTGCCTCTTTATTATAATAATCATCTCTATATAAGAACATTACGATATCAGCATCTTGTTCAATTGAACCGGACTCTCTTAAATCACTCATAAGTGGTCTTTTGTCTTCTCTAGCTTCTACCCCACGAGATAGTTGAGAAAGTGCAATTACAGGAACTCCAAGCTCCATTGCAAGAGTTTTTAAACTTCTTGAAATATCTGATACTTCTTGTTGTCTATTAGAACCATAATTTCTTCCGCCAGAAATCAATTGTAAATAATCAATTACAACTAAGGCAAGTCCTTTTTCGCTACTTGCTAATCTTCTACATTTTGCTCTAATTTCGCCAATTGTAATACCTGGGGTATCATCAATTACTAAGTTAGTGTTTGATAGTTGAGATACCGCTTCATTTATTCTTTTCCAATCTTGATTCATTAAATTACCAGTTCTCAATTTAAAACCTTCTAATTGTCCAAGAGAAGATAAAATACGCATAGCTAATTGTTCAGCACTCATTTCAAGATTAAATAATGCTACTGATTTATCTTGCTCCATAGCAACATGTGTTGCAAGATTTAGGGCAAAAGCTGTTTTCCCCATTGCTGGTCTTGCAGCTATTATAATAAATTCATTTGGGTGAAGTCCTGTTGTTAAGTGGTCAAAATCATACCATCCTGTTGCTAGACCCGTTATTTCTCCTTTATTTTCTGATAGTCTTTCCAAATCAGATTGGGTCTTAATTAATACATCTTTTATTGAGCGAAATTCACTAGCTTTTCTATTTTTTACTATGTTTAATATTTTCTTTTCTGAGTTATCTAATATTTCATTTACAGTTTCATCGGTTCGATATCCTTCTTGTGCTATGTCTTCAGCTGTCTGTATTAAATTTCTCAAAATATATGATTCTTCAACATTTTTTATATAATAATCTATATTACTTGCAGTTGGAACATAATTAATAAGTTCCGTTAAGTATTCTAAGCCTCCAACTTCGTTTAATTCATTTTTTTTATTTAGATCACTGGTAATTGTTGTTATATCTATAGGAATTTTTTCTTCCATTAGATTAATCATCGATGCAAATATTTTGCCATTTTTTTCTGTATAAAATGAATCAGGAGATAAACTTTCTGAAGCTTTTTGTAAAGCATATTTTGATAAAAAGCATGCTCCTAAAACAGATTGTTCTGCTTCTGTGTTATTTGGTAATACCCGTCCTGCCATTTTTTCACCTCTATTTTATAACATGAACTTTAACTATTGCGGTTATATTAGGATAAAGATTTATATCAATATTATGAAATCCTAAAGAGTCAATAGCATTATTAATGTTAATCATACTTTTTTCAATTTTATATCCTTTTTTTGTTAATTCCTCTTTTATTTGTTTTATGCTAATACTGCCGAAAACCTTATCGCCGTTTCCTGTCTTTACCTTGAATTCTAAAATTTCTTTGGATAATTTTTCTTTTAATTCTGTTGCCTCTTTTATTTTTTCTTCTGTCTCTTTTTCCTTTTTGGCAATCTCATGATTAAGTTTAGAAATATTTTCTTTATTTTTTTTAATTGCATATCCATTTTTTATTAAAAAATTTTCAGCATAGCCATCTTTCACTTCTTTTATTTGCCCCTTTTTACCTTGATTTTTTAAATCTTTGATAAAAATTACTTCCATTTTACTCTCCTTCTTTTAGTAGTTTTTTTAGTTCTTGTTCAACTTTACTAATTGTAGTATTTTCAAATTTTGCTGCTCCTCCAGCAGCATCTCCTCCTCCGCCAAGTTTTTCTAATATTTTTAATATATTAAAATTTCCAAGGCTTCTAGCACTTAGTCCGATGGTATCTTTCCCAATCTTGCCTATTACAAATGAGGCTTCTATGTTATTAAAAAATAATAATGTATCAGCAACTTTAGCTAAGTCTTCTCTACGGTATATTGTATATGGGGTTGCTTTTGTAAAAGCAATTTGCTTATTAATTGTCTCAATATCTGATAATAACTTTTGTCTTTCAGTATAATCTTCTATATCTTGTTTTAGTAAGTATTGAACTTTTTTTGCACTAGCCCCTAGTGATGCTAAATAATAAGATGAATAATATGTTTCAGCTGTTGTATTTAATGTATAATTATTAGTATCTAATACAATTCCTGATAATATTATTGTGGCATAGTATGAGTCAATTTCTACATCATAATACTCTATTAGACTAGTTATCATTTCACATGTACTAGATACCTTGCAGTCATCTATGATTGTAGCATCCTTAATTGTTGTTTTTCCTAATTCATGATGATCAATGACTAACTTTTGATCTATTTTTTTTAGTGCTTCTTTGCTTTGAACAAGATCTGTTTTATTAGTATCTAATATTATTAATAAATTCTTATTATTTCTTGGATTCTTTTTTTCATCTATTTCTTCTGAGGTTATTATATTTATACACCCTTCTAATTCTCTTAATACTTTTTCTACCCCACGCTCATTATTTTTGTCATCTATTATTATGTAGCATTTCTTTCTTCTTTTTTTTAATATTTGATACATTCCTATAGAACTTCCTAAAGCATCTAAATCTAAATTTTTATGAGCCATCAAAAAAATTGTATTTGCCTTTTTTAATATTCGATTCAATTTTCTTCGTTCTTTTAAAATACTCATATTTCCTCCTATAAAGTATCAATATAATTATATAATAAAAGTGTTCTTTTGTCTAATAAAAGAACACTCCTAAAAAATAAAAAAATCCGTTATTATAACGGATAATAATTTTCCTATTTTGTGTATGGCATTAAAGCTATTGCACGAGCTCTTTTTATTTGAGTTGCAATATATCTTTGATGTTTTGCGCAATTTCCAGATACTCTTCTAGAAACAATTTTGTATCTTTCATTTGTATATCTTTTAAGAGTTTCAGGATCTTTATAGTCTACTGTTTTACCTGTGCACATCATACATACTTTTTTTCTTCTACGATTATTAAACTCTGCCATTGTATCCTCCTTTTTTTATTAGAATGGTAATTCATCATCATTTACTTCTATACTAGCACCAAAATCTGCAAATGGATTAGAGTCAACATTCGTTCCTTTTGGCTCTGGAGCTGGCCCAAAATCATAAGGGGTTGGCTCTGAAAGTTGACTATTGTTTCCACCATTTGATGGAGTTGAGGAATTTTTTGAACCTAAAAATTCAACATTATCAGCTACAACTTCTGTTATATATCTTTTTTGTCCATTATTATCATCGTAGCTTCTTGTTTGTATTCTTCCTTCTACAGCTACTTGACTGCCTTGAGAAAGATAATTCTTTACATTTTCAGCTTGTTTTCTCCAAACAACTATATTAATAAAATCCGCTTCTCTTTCTCCTTGTTGATTTGTAAAGTTTCTATTTACAGCTAGAGAAAATGATGCTACTGCAGTATTACTACCAGTATATCTTAATTCAGGATCTCTTGTTAATCTTCCTATTAATACAACTTTATTCATAAATTACCTCTTTTTTAATCTTCTACTTTTACAATTAAATGTCGAATAATATTTTCATTAATTCTTGCAACACGATTAAATTCTTGTTGAGTTTCTTTACTAGCTTCAACTATGTATAAGAAATAGTATCCTGTATTAAATTTTTTAATTTCATAAGCTAGTTCTCTTTGCCCCATTGCTTTTTCTTCAATTACTTTTGCTTTTCCATCTGTTAGTACCTTTTTCATACTTTCAGCAGTTTTTCTAATATCTGCTTCTTCCATATCTGGTCTAACAATGAACATTATTTCATACTTATTCATTTTTACACCTCCTTTTGGTCATATCGGCTATATCTATAGCAAGGAGTATTCAAAATACTCGAAGGTATTATAACAAAAATTTTTTTAATTGTCTAGTTCCTTTTTATTGTCTTTTGTTTTTAATATCTTTTTCTTACTTATAAAACTAAATGTATCCCTAAAAAATACAATAGTTGCATTTTACCTTTCAAACTTGCAGTTGCTTTTTTAGTAATCTTTTTAAAAATAATATATTATAAAAGCAGTTATGTTCAAATAATTGATTTCTAGTCACTATTATTAGTAACTAATAAGTTTTACTTTGGTAATTGATATTGTATTTTTAAACATTGAATCTAAAATGACAAATATCTCCGTCTTGCATTAAATAATCTTTTCCTTCTAGTCTAGCTTTTCCTGCTTCTTTTACTTTTAGTTCACTGCCGCAATTTATTAAATCTTCATAAGAAATAACTTCTGCTCTAATAAATCCTTTTTCAAAATCGGTATGAATTATACCTGCACATTGTTTAGCATTCATTCCTTTTCTAAATGTCCAAGCTCTTACCTCATCTTTTCCAACTGTAAAGTATGTTGCTAGTCCCAAAATATCATATGTTGCTTTAATTAATTTGTCTAATCCACTTCCATCTAGTCCTAATCCATCTAACATTTCTTTTTTATCTTCAAAATCTAGTTCGCTAAGTTCTTCTTCAACTTTAGCACATAGACTTACTACTTTAGCATTTTCCTTTTCTGCATATTCCTTTACTTTTTTTACATATTCATTATCTTCATTTCCTAATTCACTTTCTTTTATATTAGCTAGATAGATGATTGGTTTCAGAGTTAAAAAGCTATATGATTTAATTATCTTTTTTTCTTCATCAGACAAATCAATTTGTCTCAATGGAATGTTTTCCAATAGAGATTTTTTACATTTTTCTAATACTTCTGTTTCTAATATATCATCTTTATTTTTTGTTGTCTTAGCTTTTTTAGATACTCTTTCTAATCTGCTATTAATGATATCTAAATCTGATATAGCTAATTCAAGATTTATTGTTTCTATATCTCTTATTGGATCTATATCCCCTTCTACATGTATTATTTTTCCATCATCAAAGCATCTAACAACTTCTACAATGGCATCAGTTTCTCTTATATGAGATAAAAATTTATTACCTAGCCCCTCTCCTTTCGATGCACCTTTTACTAGACCAGCTATATCAGTAAACTCATAAGCTGTAGGTATAAATCTTTCGGGTTGATACATGTCTTTTAATCTTTCCATTCTTTCATCTGGCACAGTCACTACACCAACATTTGGTTCTATTGTAGCAAATGGATAATTCTCTGCTAAAATTTTTTGATTTGTTATTGCATTAAATAATGTTGATTTTCCAACGTTGGGTAATCCTACAATCCCAGCTGTTAAACTCATAATATCCCTCTTTTCTTCACTTATTATAACATAAGATGAAAAAAAAGAGAAAATTTTTGAGTATTATAAAAATACTATTTTTCTCCTTATCTAATAAAGATTTAATATGAATTTAATAACACCATAAAACCTGTATAGTATATAAAAAAAAACTAGTCTAACAAATGAACTAGAATTTTTTTATAAAGTTGGACTTACTCCTGGACCAATTGGAAGTCCTATTAAGTACCATCCTACTATTAATAAGATCCATGTTAAAGAAATTATTAAGAAATATGGTCTTATTAATTTTAAGGAATTTTTTATTGTATAAGGTTTTTCTTTATTTAAATTATAAATATTTAAATATCCTATATATAATACAAATGATGCTAACATAGGAGTATATCCTTTTGTCATTGAATCTCCTGCTCTCATCACTATTTGAGCAAATTGAGGAGAAATATTAGACTGCATAAACATTGGTACAACTACAGGAGAAAATATCATCCATTTACTTGCAGAAGAAGTTAAAAATAAATTTGAAATAGCTATTAATAATAAAGTTATTACTATTAATGGAATGCCTGTTAAACTTAAATGTTCAAGTAAGCTGGCTAGCCAAGCTGTTATTATCATTCCAATATTACTTTTTCTAAATACTGCTATAAATTGACTTGTAACAAATATTAGTATAAATAAACTTCCTAAATTTGCATATTTTTTACTGGCATTTTCTATTATTTCTTTGTCATTTTTTATGGACTTGCTTCCAATCCCATAAGCAATTCCAGATAAGATTAATACTAAAGATACTAAATAGGTGAAACTATCTTGAAAATATGAATTTTCTCCAAATAATTGATTTACATATGTTGTTTCTTTCATATCTAAAAGCATTCCTGAAAAAGGTAGGTTAGGTATTAATGAATAAATAAAACTTAAAAGTACAATAATTGATACAATTAACGCAAATCGTAATCCTCTTTTTTCATTTTTGCTTTTTTCAATACTTTTTTGTTCTTCTTCTTCTAAATCAATCACTCTATATTGTTCAGTCTTTGAAAATTCCTCTTCTCTTTTATATTTTCCTATTTTTGGAGCAATTATCTTTTCAATTACTATAGTTCCTACTATTGATAGTATTAAAGAAGCTATAATAATGAAAATCAAATTTGAAGTTAAGGAAATATGGATATTTTCATCAATTAATCTTGCTGCACTTTGGGTGTAATTCATCAAAGATACTTCCATAGAACCTACAAAAATTGAGACTCCGTATCCAAAAGATACACCACAAAATGAAGTTACAATACCTAATATAGGATTTCTTTTATTTATAAAATATACTAAAGCAACTATTGGAATTAAAATAGCATACCCCACTTCATTTATTAGGGATGATATAGTTGCTAAAAAAAGGACTATAAATGTAATAATGTTGTTTGGAATCTTACTTATATGTCTTTTAGAGATTGTTTCTATAAATCCCGTTCCTTCAGCAATTGTTATCCCTAGTAAGGAAACCAATAATGTTCCTAATGGGCCAAAACTTAAAAAGTTTTTAACTGCATTGCTTATTGTATATTTTATTCCATCAAAAGATAGCAAATTATCTATTGTTATTAATGTTGGATCTAACTCTTTTGATATTATATTTATTTCATTATATGTTGCTTGAGTTTGAAAAGCACTTAATATTCCACTTAAAATCATTACTATAAAAGTTAAGAATAAAAAAACTGTGACTGGATGAAAATAAAACTTTTTTAATTTTAATTTTTTTCTATCATTCATACTGTTTCCTCGCGTTTTATTACTTTTTTTAATTTCTTGTTGAATTCTATTCGTGGAATCATAACTATTCTTCCACACTTTATACATTTAATTTTTATATCTGCTCCTATTCTTACTATTTCCCATTCATTAGTTCCACAAGGATGAGCCTTTTTCATTGTTACGATTGAACCTAATTCATAATTTTTATTTTCCATTATGCACCTCTATTTGATTATACGGTATCTTTATATTAGCTTTATCAAATGCTTTTTTTATTTCTTTTTTCAATTGTCTTTCGGTTATAATATGTTTCATTGGTTTTGTTTCAACAGCAACTCTATAAACTACAGATGAATCAGATAGTTCATTTACTCCCCATAATTCAATATCTTTTGTTGCATATTCTAACTTTTTATTTAAATCATCAAATAGTTTATAAAAAGTTTCTTCTATTTTTTCTTCTTTTTCTTCGTATGCTATAGAAACATCTACTACGGCTAAAGAATTATTATCACTATAATTTATAATATTATCCATATAGTGATTTGCTATTATTTTAGTAGCTCCTTTATAATTTCTAATTCTTGTTGTTCTAAGTCCGATAAAGACTACTTCACCCATAAAACCATCTATTTCTATTGTGTCTCCTATTTCATATTCTCCTTCTGTTATAATCGAAAAACCGGCTATAATATCTTTTGCTAAATCTTGAAAAGCTAATCCTATAATAGCTGTCCCTATTCCTAATCCTGCTAATATTGATTTTACATTAAATCCATATACAGATAAAATTCCTAAAATTACAAAAACTACAATTATATATTTTACAATATTAATAATTAAGTATCCTAGGGTTTTTACTCTCTGTTTCTGAGTTACCTTTAAGTTTTTTCTTTTATCTATAGTTTTTATTATCAAGTTTTTTAATAACTTAAATATACTTATACCAATTATTATATAAATAATAGGTAAAAGTATATGAGATATGTTTATTTTTATATTAAAAATAGTGAAAAACATATTATTTTTCTACCTCTATATTCATATATTCCAATAATCTATTTAAATCATTTTCATTTACAAAACTAATTTCTATTTTATTTTTTTTAATAGATACTTTCGTACCTAATTTTTCACTTAATTCTTCTTGTAAATATTGAAACTTATTATTGTTTGGTTTTTTTATTTTTTGGGGATTTGTTTTTATTATCGTAGGTTCTTTTGTTAACTCCTCTAAATCTCGAACACTTAGGTTATCATTTACTATTCTTTCGATAAGTTCTTGTTGTTGAGACTGGTTATCTAGTTTACTTAATACTCTTGCGTGTCCCATTGAAATATTATTTATACTTATTTCTTCTTGAATTTTATCTGGTAAATTTAAGAGTCCTATCATATTGGTGATATGACTACGACTTTTTCCTAGTCTCTTTGCTAATTCTTCCTGAGTTAACTTCAATGTATCTTGTAATTTTTTATAAGCATTTGCCTCTTCAATTGGTGTTAAATTTTCTCTTTGTAAATTTTCTAATAGAGCGATTTCCATCATCTGAGTATCATTAAAATCTCTAACTATTGCTGGAATGTCTTCTTTTCCTGCCATAAGAGAAGCTTTTACTCGTCTTTCTCCTGCTATTATTTCATATCCTTTTATTGCTTTTTTTACAATAATCGGTTGAAAAACTCCGTGTTCCTTGATTGAATTGGCTAGTTCTTCAAGAGCTTCTTCTTTAAAAATTTTTCTTGGCTGATATGGATTGCTTCTCAATTCGCTTAATTTTACCATTGTTATTTTTTCTTTTGGAGTTTCATTTACAATTGTTTCTTCTACCGTATTATAGTCTAATACCTCACTATTAAATAATTCTTCTAATCCTCTTCCTAATGCTCTTCTTTTTGGGATTGAGCTTTCTGATAAATTATTTGTTTCCATTTCTTTCAATCACTTCCTTTGCTAAGTTTATATAGGCTTCTGAACCTCTACTTTTTGGATCATATACTATTATTGGTTCCCCATGAGATGGAGCTTCTGTTAACCTTACTAGTCTTGGAATTATTGTATTATAAACTTTTTCTTTGAAAAATTTTCTTATATCTTCTACTACCTCAAATCCTAAATTTGTTCTAGAATCTAGCATTGTTAATAATACTCCTTCAATATCTAAAGTTGGATTTAAACTTTTTTGAGCAAGCATTATAGTTTTTAATAACTGGGTTATTCCCTCTAATGCAAAAAATTCGCATTGAACTGGAATAATAACAGAATTTGATGCTGTTAATGCATTTGTCGTTATAATACCTAATGATGGAGGACAATCTAGTATAATAAAATCAAAGCTATCTTTTATATCTATCATTTTATTTTTTAATTGTTCTCCTTTTTGAAAACCTTTTTCGATTCTACTTTTTTCGTTTAATTCATATTCTAATCCAGCTAAATTAATTGTTGCTGGCAAAACATAGAGATTTTTGTATTTTGTTTTAATCATGGCCTCTGTGATATTACATTCTCCTATTAAAACATCATAGATACTTCTTTCTATTTCACCTTTGTTTATTCCTACACCAGTAGTTGTATTTCCTTGAGGATCTAAGTCAATTAATAATACTTTTTTTCCTAATACTGCTAATGATGCAGAAAGATTTATGCTTGTAGTCGTCTTTCCAACTCCACCTTTTTGATTTACTAATGATATAACCTTTCCCATCTAATCACCCATTTTCATATTACTTATATTGTACCAAAATTTAAAATAATTTTGAATAAAAAACACTATTTATTTTAAATAATGTTTTTATTTTTTAATTTTTTTCGATTTTAATTATTATTTGTATAGATTTTTCAAAATTCATTACATTTGAGCTTATATCTATACCATGATTTTTTATTTCTTCTATCAACTCTGTAATTTTTTTGGATGCAGTCTCTATAGTAAATATTTCTTCTCGATCTTCTTCTGGTATCTTTGGTTCTTCTGTGTTTACAGTTGGAGAAGATAAAAACATGTTATTATCCATTGGATTGATGATACTTGAGGCTTTCTCTATATTTTCCATATCAGGTAATTTAAAATAGTCTGAAGAAACATCTGCTATTTCTTCTCCAGGGTCTGTTTTAACTATCTTTTCCGCTGGAGTTATAAAATCATTTGATGGAATTGATGAGGTTGGATTACCTAAATTTAGTAAATTATCAAGAGCTGCTCCACCTTTTGAAGATGTAATATCATTAGAAGATGCATTATTAATATTTAGGCTAGTCACAGTTGGTGGCATATCAAATATACTTCCTGTTCCTTCATCAGAACTTTCTGTATCATCATTACTATCCAAATCTCCATAATTGATAAATTTTCCCATTTCTTTTTCATCCCCTTCTGGTGGTGCAATAGTAACTTTTCCATAATTTGATGTATCTTTTGGCAATTCTGCTGTTGGCATGAGAGGATTATTATTAACAAATACATTGCTCGATACTGTTTGCTCTTTCTTTTCATTCGATTCTTCTTTAATCTCTTTTTCTTCTTCCACTTTTGGATATTTATTTTTTATTTCTTCTTCAAGTGATTTTACACTCATTTTATTATCGATTACTTTTTTTAATAAATCTTTCTGTTCTTGTATATTTGGTACTGTTAGTAAACTTCTTGCATGCCGTTCAGAAATTTTTTCTTTAAGTAAAGCATCTTGTATTTCTTCTGGTAGAGTAAGTAATCTAATTTTATTCGCTACTGCTGACTGACTTTTCCCCATTGTTTTAGCTAATTCTTCTTGAGTCATTTGGTCAATTTCTAGTATTTTTTGATATGTTCTTGCTTCTTCAATCGGATTTAAATTTTTTCTTTGTAAATTTTCAATTAGTGCTACTTTAGAACTTTCCTTATCATCTAAGTCTCTAATAATTGCTGGAATTTTTGTCTTTCCAGCTAAAGCTGATGCTTTACATCTTCTTTCCCCTGCAATAATTTCATATTTTCCATTTTTCACAGGTCTAACAATAATTGGCTCTATTACTCCATGCTCTTTTATGGAAATAGCTAGTTCTTTTAACGCTTTTTCATCAAAAACAACGCGAGGTTGATATCTATTTGGTATAATGTCTTCTAAATATAATTGAACTATTTCTTCTTTTGCATCTGGATACATTTTATCCCCTCACTTTATTCTTTACTATCCCTATGTTAACATTATATATTAGTTTTAAAAAAAAAGAAAGCTCTTTTTTTTCTTATTTTCTTCTTGTAAATATATAACTTCTAATTATTTATTTTTTACTAATATAATACTTCGACAACTATTCTCTATTGGTAAAATAAATTTTTCAATTTTTTCTATTACATATTTTTTTTCTATTTTTGTTTTGATTGTTGGAGTGAGTTCTTTATCAATATTTCCTTTCATAGCTACAAGCATTCCATTAGGCTTAATTAAATGCATACTAATTGCTAGTAGTTTTTCTATGTTAGCAACAGCGCGTGATACAACTATATCAAATTGTCCTCTAAAATCTTCACTTCTTGCATGGATTGTTTTAATATCTTTTAAATTTAGTGTATTTATTACTATATTTAAAAAATTAATTCTCTTTTGTAAGGAATCTACTAGGGTAATATTAAGATGTGGATACATTATTTTTAATACAATTCCTGGAAATCCTGCTCCTGTTCCTATGTCACAAAGATTATTTATTTTTTCTAGGTTTACAGCTTTTACAATGGTTAAACTGTCATAAAAATGTTTTAAATAAACCTCTTTTTTTTCAATTATTCTTGTTAAATTTATTTTAGAATTCCATTCTACTAATAAATTAAAATATTTTTCTAATTGACTTAATTGATTTTTTGTAGGATATATATCAAGTTTTTCTAATTCCTCAAGAAATTCTTTTTCACTCATCTTTACTATACTCCTTTTTTAAATACACGGATAATATTGATATATCTGTAGGATTTACTCCACTTATTCTTATTGCTTGAGCTATTGTTTCTGGTTTTACTTCATTCAATTTTTGCCTTGCCTCTGATGCTAGGTTTTTTATTTTATTATAATCAATATCTTTAGGAATCTGTTTTTTTTCTAACTTTAATAGTTTTTCAGCTTCTTTATATGCTTTATTAATGTACCCTTCATATTTTAGATGAATTTCTAATTGCTCTTTTACTTCTTTTTCAAATGGTATTTCTATTATTTTTTCCAAAAATTCTATGTTTATTTCTGGTCTTTTTAAAAGTTGCTCAATTGACATTGTTGATGTTGGTAAATCTATTCCATTGTCTTCAAATATTTTTTTATTTTCTTTTGTTATTTTTATTTTATTATCTTTAGCATAGGTCTTTATTTCTTCTATTTTTTCTTCTTTCTTTCTTAACTTCTGCATTTGAGTCTCATCAATTAAGCCAACTTCATATCCATATTTTCTTATTCTTAAATCAGCATTATCACTTCTGAGCAAAAGCCTAAATTCTGCTCGACTTGTTAATAATCGATATGGATCTCTTATTCCTTTTGTAATTAAATCATCAATCAATACCCCTATATATGCTTCGTTTCTTTTTAAAACTAAGGGATTTTTCTTTTCAAGTTTTAATGAAGCATTTATTCCCGCTATTAAACCTTGACATGCTGCTTCTTCATAGCCACTAGTCCCATTAATTTGTCCGGCGGTAAATAGATTTTCTAAAATTTTGGTTTCTAGTGATGCTTTTAGTTGTGTTGGATATATAGCATCATATTCAATAGCATATCCATATTTTATTATTTTTGCTTTTTCAAATCCTGGTAGACTATGAACCATTTTTTCCTGTACATCTGGAGGCATTGAAGTTGAAAATCCTTGCAAGTACATATCATCATAATATTTACTTTCAGGCTCAATGAATAATTGATGTCTTTCTTTATCTTTAAATCTTACAACCTTGTCTTCAATTGATGGACAATATCTTGGTCCTATTCCTTCTATATCATCTAAAGCTCCATACATACTTGATTTATTCAAATTATCTAATATTATTTTGTGAGTTTCCTTTGTTGTATATGTTAAGTGACAAGGAATTTGATTTTCTATTTTATACTGGGGTTCTAAATCAAAACTGAATGTTAAATATTTATTATCACCTGGTTCTATTTTTGTTTTTGAAAAATCTATGGTTTTTTTATCAATTCTTTGTGGAGTTCCTGTCTTTAACCTCTTTATTTCAAATCCATATTCTTTTAGTTTATCACTTAAAAAGTTTGATGCTTTTTCTCCATGAGGCCCCTGTCTAGTTCTTGTATTTCCTACTAAAATATCCGCTTTTAAATATGTTCCTGTTGTTAAAATTACTATTTTTGATTCTATTTTTGTTCCATCTTCCAAAACTACTCCCATTACTTTATTTTCTTTTACTATTAAATCTTCTACCATAGCTTCTTTTATTTTTAATTTTTTTAAGCTTTTTAATGCTTTTAACATTTCTTTTGGATATGCTACTTTATCTCCTTGTGCTCTTAATGATTGAACTGCTGGACCTTTAGCACTATTTAACATTTTTATTTGAAGATGAGTTTTATCAGCAATTTTTCCCATAATTCCGCCTAGAGCATCTATTTCTCTAACTACAATTCCTTTGGCACTTCCTCCTATATGTGGATTACATGGCATATCTGCTATATTTTTTATATTGCTTGTAATTAATAGAGTTTTGTGTCCTTTTTTTGCTGAAGCATATGCTGCTTCACACCCAGCATGTCCTCCACCTACTACAATAATTTCATACATAATATCACCTTTATTTTCCTTTTTTATTTTCCTAAGCAAAATCTAGAAAACATTTCATCTAATAATTCTTCTTCGTATGAAGAACCATTTATTTTTCCAAGCTCTTCCCATATGTTTTTTATATCTAATTCAATCATATCGATTGGTATTTGATTTTTTAATGATTTTTCAATATCTTCTATACTTTTTAAACATCTTTTTAGAATACTTATACTTCTAGCATTGCTTAAATAAGTTGGATCTTTTGTTTCTAATTCATTTAAATTGAATAATTTTTGAATTTTTTCTTTTAATTCATCTAATCCTTTATTATTTATAATACTTAGTTCAATTATCTTATCTTTATCAATATTAATATCTTTTATATCTAGTTTTTTTTCTAAATCAATTTTATTTATTAATATTAAATATTTTTTATTTGATATTTTTTTTAGCAAATCTAAGGTTTCTCTTGAAAGCTCTTCATTATTATTAAGCATAAATAATATTAAATCTGATTCTTCCATTATTTTTAAACTTTTCTCAACCCCTTTTGCTTCAACTATATCTTCTGTTTCTCTTATACCAGCAGTATCTATCATATTTAATAATATTCCATTAATTGATATTTGCCCTTCAACTATGTCTCTTGTTGTGCCTGCTATATTTGTTACAATTGCTTTATCTTCTTGTAATAAAGCGTTAAGTAATGAACTTTTTCCCACATTTGGTTTTCCTATAATAGATGTATTGATACCATTTTTTATTATTTTTCCATTCTCTGATTCTTTTAATATTTTGTTTATTTTTTCTTTTAGTTTATTTATTTTAGGAATTAATATATCATTAGTTATAATATCTACATCGTCATATTCAGGATAATCAATGTTAACATTTATATTACTTATAATCTGAATCATATCATTTCTTAATTCATTTATTAGTGTAGAAGTTTTTCCTTCAATCTGATTTGTAGCCAATTTCCTTTGAGTTTCTGTTTTTGCTTCTATCATATCCATTATAGCTTCTGCTTCTAATAAATCAATTCTTCCATTTAAAAAAGCTCTTTTTGTAAATTCTCCTGGCTCTGCTAAACGGCATCCTTTTTCTAATAACAATTCTAACACTCTATTAGTAGGTGCAATTCCTCCATGTGTGTTTATTTCTACTATATCTTCTTTTGTAAACGTTCTTGGAGCCTTCATTACTGAAACTAAAACTTCATCAATTATTTCATCCTTATCTATGATATGCCCATAGTTAATAGTATGAGAATTTACTTTTTCAAGATTTTTACCTTTAAATATGCTATTCACTATATTTATTGCTTCTTCTCCACTTATTCTAATTATTGCTATTGCCCCTACTCCTTGACTTGTTGAAATTGCACAAATTGTATCGTTCATAAAGTTACACCTCTTTTTTCTTGTAGTATTATATCATATATTAATTATTTTCAAAATATAAAAAGAGGTTTATTTTATTATACCTCTTTCTTTTCCTTCTGTTTCTCTATTATTAAGCATCTCACCTATTTCTTTTTGTCTATTCTTTAGTCTTGCTAAATCATCTTTTGCTTTTTTTAATTTTTTTTAAATACTTGAGCTTCTCCTATTATTTTTTGTTTATAAATAATTATTCATCAGAAGAATTTTTTGGCTTTATAACCACATAACGGTTTGGTTCTTCTCCTTCACTTTCTGTATATACTTTTTTATGGTTTGTAAGAACATTATGAATAATTCGTCTTTCATAAGAGTTCATAGAATCGAGCTTAGCTTCAATATTCGTTGCAGCTACTTCTCTAGCTATTTTTTTTGCCATTCTTTCTAAAGTTTGTTCCCTTTTTTCTTTATATTCATTTATATCAATTAAAAATTTATAATTACTTCCTGTTTCTACATTAACGTATGCACTTACTATAGTTGATAAAGCTTTTAAATTCTTGCCATTTTTTCCAATTAACATAGCATCATTGTCAGAAAAAATAACAAACTTTGGAACTTCTTCTTTATTTTTTATTTCTATATTCGAATTAATTCCCATTAATTTAGTAATTTTATAAATATAATCTTTTATTGATTTTATTACTTCTCTTTTTTCAATAACCTCTATCTCAACTTTTTTGCTTTTAAAAAGTCCACCTTTAACTGTTTCTAATTCTCTAATAATTAAATTATTCTCAGTTTCTTGTAGTTTTTCTTTTGCTTGTTGAATTGCTTCATCTTTTGTTTTTCCAATAAATCTATATTTTTCCATATGCTTCTTTACTCCTTTTAACTATTATATTTTGAATTATGGTAAATAAATTAGAAGTAACCCAATATATTCCTAGTCCAGTTGGCATAAAAATTGCTGTAAATACTATCATAACAGACATCATTCCTGGCATCATTTTCATTGAAGGGTCTTCCATATTTCCAGTTGAATTCATTTTAAATGAGAAAAATGTAGTTGCAGCAATTAATATCATTAAAATTAAGTAAGCATAAAATGTAGAAGATCCTATTCCGACAGATGGAGTTGTTCCTAACTGTAAGCCTAAGAATTTATCTTCAAATATTACAGGAATTCTTTGTACGGCTTCAAAAAATGCTATAAATATTGGTAGTTGTAGAAAAGCAAATAAACATCCAGACATAGGATTAATATTATATTTCTTATATACTGCCATCATTTCCTGATTTTGTTTTATTAATGATTCTTGATCTTGCTTATTCTCATATTTTTTTTGTATTCTATTTAATTCTGGTTGAGCTTTTTTCATTAATTCTGATTGCATAGCAGTTTTTTTAGTTATAGGAAATGCTATTAAACGAATCATTAAACTTACTATTATTACAGATAAACCATAGTTTTTAACTATTTTTCCTATTTTTAAAAGAATAAATGCCAATGGCTTTACAAATATGCTTGTCCATAATCCCTCATATTTTCCTGATGTAATTTTATATTCTGAACATTTAGGCAATTTTTCAATATCTACATTATTATCTTTATATATTTGAAAAGTATATGTATTAGTTGGTTGGCAAAGTATGTTTTCCGTTAATGTTTGACCGGTTTTATTATTCTTTATTGGTTTTTTATTATTATCCGTTAGCGTCTTTGTACAACCTGTTGCTGTAAAGATTATTAGTAGAATAATTATTATCTTTGAAATTTTTTTTTCCTTCATTGTTACTTTTCCCTTCATTTATTTTTTTCATTAACTTATTAAACTCAATTTCTAGAGTTTGATGAGGTTTATTTATAGCTCCTTTCCTTAATATTATAATATAATCTATTCCATTTATATAGTTTTTTTTATAATTATTTATAATTTCTCTTATTTTTCTCTTATAATGATTTCTAAAAACAGAATTCCCTAATTTTTTACTTACGGATATTCCGTACCTGTCATAATCAAACTTGCTTTTTTTGAAATGTATCACGTAAAATTTATTTTTTATACAATTTCCATTTTTTATTATATCTTCAAATTCTCTTGTTTGTTTAACTCTATACTTTTTTTTCATATTTTTTCCTTTATAGTAAAAAAACCACTGTAAAGCAGCGGATTTACTTGCAAAGAACTTTTCTTCCTTTGCGACGACGACGATTTAATATATTTGACTTTTTACGTGCAAAAAATCCAAGTCTTTTTGATTTTTTTCTATTATTTGGTTGATATGTTCTTTTCATTTCTTCCACCTCCAGACATAAATCTACATTATTATAATAATAAGTTTGTTAATTTGTCAATTAATAATTTTATATAATATTTAAATTTCTATTTAT
>CAMOWA010000006.1 GCA_946628005.1 uncultured Caryophanales bacterium | reverse complement strand
ATGATATTTTTCATGAAGATTTTTATTATAAAATTATAGGTTTTCTACAAGGCCATTTCTTTTAAAAAATTTTCATCAAAGAATGTTTTTAATATATTAATAACATCATCAGCAATAGAATTACCTAAAACATACATCTGCTCTACGATATTACTATCCAAGTTATTCATAGCTAATATTTGTACAACAGATTCATAATCCTTAGCAATATTATTAGAAAAATATCCTTCACATGTATAAGCAAGATATTCATTAGCAACTTTATGGTACTGGTCAATTATTAACATGTAAGCTACAAAGCCCTCAATAAAGTCTGTTTTTCTAGTATCTAAAAAGTACATAATTAATTGTTCAAATATCTCACTAAACAAGTGGTGAGATAATTCATGTATTAAGGTACAAATTTTCATTGATTCATTTAAATCATTATCAATATAGATACTATTATAATTATAATACCCATAAACTCCATCTGCCTTATCATATTCTACCTTAGAGTATTGTCTTCCAAGTTTTATTAGTTTATTAAGACAAGGTTCATTACTATATCTTTTAAGATTCATCAAACCCATATCACGGATACTACGTATTATTTTATCATAAACATCTTCAGTTAACTCCGTATTAACAAGTTTATATAGATTCTCATTTGTAAAGAACGTGTCACTATCATTATATTCAGTTCCATCTTTTATTCTCATAGATTTCAAGACAGAGCCACAGTTTATACAATATTTTAACAGAGGATAATTTTCAGTACCACAATATGAACAATAATTACTATACTTCATTTTTTATCAAATCTTTCGATAATTAATTTTCTATTTTCATATCAAATAATTATAAAAAAATATTTTTGGAATAATATACTTATTCAAGCATATCATTAACAGTTTTAATCTTTGCATCTAATGTTCTATTTTCAACATCTCTTCTATCATCAACTTTAATAACAGTATATACTCTACCAGTTCCAGCAGTAAATACTGCTTCCTGAGCTTTAGCTATTGCCGTATATAATTCTTTATAATTATCTGCTTCAATTTGAGTTCCCATACCTGTTAACTGATAATTTAATCCTGAATCTTTTATTGCTTGAACTGCTTTTGTTACAAATTCTTTACATTCTGTATTATCTATTCCAACCGGTAATATTGCAAAATCTGCTGTTATCATCATTTCACATCCTAATATTAAATTTTATATAATTTTCCATATTTCATTATAGTTTCTTCATTCATCTTATATAATTCATCAATGAGGTATGTTCTAAAGGATCCACTTCCTTCATTGTTAATCTGTACTTTTTTATAAGCTTTTTCTCCAGCTATTGCCATTGATAAACTACCAATAATTGCAGCATCTAATGGGTTAGTAACAGCTGTAAATGAACCTATTACACAAGTTAACATACATCCACTACCTGTGATTTTTGACATGATTGGTTCACCATTATCTATTAAGTAAACATCTTTTCCATCAGATATCATGTCTACTGGTCCAGATACAGCTATTATAGTATTTAAATTGCCAGCTATTTTTTTTATAATCTCACAATTTTCATTCATATTCCTTTTATTTATAATATCATCGTCAGCTACATCTACTCCTTTTGCTTTAGCATTATCTTCAATAATATCATATAAGTAGCCTATTGCCTTGATTTCAGACATATTTCCTCTTATAACTGAGACAGATGACCGGTTTATAATATCTTTTGTTGTATCATTTCTAAGTTTTGATACACCAACAGCCACAGGGTCTAATACTAAGGGAGTCTTTGTTTCTTTTGTATGTGTTGCTGCTACTTGCATAGGTTCTATCTGATCTTCTAATAGTGTTCCTAGATTAATAACTGTTGTTCCTGCAATTTCAACAAATTCTTTCATTTCAGGAGTTTCATTTGCCATTGAAGGAGATCCACCTATTGCTAGTACTGCATTAGCACAGTCATTTATTGTAACATAATTTGTTATACAATGTATTAGTGGACATGTAGTTCGTAGTTTTTCTATTGTTTTACTACATTCACATAGTTTTTCTTTATCTATCTTTGTCATATTGTTTTTTCCTCTATTATTTCTATTATTATCTTTGTTATTGGTAATTAATAATAATTATATATTAATAATGATAGAATAAAATAAATGTAAAGAAAATTATTATATCATGATTAAAATGAAAACTAAAATTTGTCCTAGATGTGGCTCTGAGAATATAGAGTGGATTATACCACAGAATTGGTCTATGTGGTCATGTAATAATTGTGATTATACAGGTCCTGTAATTGAAGTAGATGAAATTGTTGAAAAAGAATTACAGGAAAAATGGAAGAATCACAAGGATGAAATATTAAATAAAAATAAGAATGATGAAGAGGATGAAGAGGATGATTTATCTGACGAGGAATTAGATGAGAAGTTAGATAAATTATTTGATGATTAAATCATCTAATTATTTTCTTCTAGTTTCTTTTTCTTAGCTTTTAATTCTTCTTCTTTTTTGTTTCTTTTATCTACTTCTATTTTGTTAATCTTTGATTGTTTTCTTTCATAATAAGTTATTGGTATTAATATTAGAATTATTATTATTGCTGCTATTGTTATTCCAAAATATTTTCTAATTATTTCTTCTATAAATAATAGTAAAGGTAGTAGTATGATAAATCCTATACTTGCTGATTTAAATGTTATTCCATGTGTCCATTTACATTTTTCTTTTGTTTTTCCTATAAAGGGATCGGGCTGTTCTTTTTTTACTCCTTCATATTCACCTAATGATTTTGGTATCATGTATAATGCATATATGAATGTTAGTAGTATAATATGTCCTGATATTTCTGTTATTGGCAATATTTTATTCTCCAATCATATTTTTTTTAGTAATTATACTTATGTTATAAGCTATATTTTAAGTTTAACCTAAATTTATATTTATTATAAAAAAAGTAGACAATAAAAAAAAGTAAGATATTAGAAATTAAGTTTAATTCCTAACATATTAGCAATGAAATGTATAAGTATATTAATGTCAGAGAAAAAACCATTATACTGTTTATTATGGATATTCGACATGAAATCCTCCATACGATCATCTAATTCTCGTCTATATGTAGTATTGTTATAATCATGCTCTGTGAAGTAATGTATTTGCACAGCATAATTTCTATCTTCTCTATGGAAGATATACGTTACACCCATATTACTATTATTTGTCTCAGGTCCTCTGGAAGGATTCTTGAAATATTCCCTAGATACATTATTACCACCTAAGTTAACAGTAGTACTATTAACCACTTCATAGTTTCCATGTTCTAATTCTATTAGTTTTCTCTCAGATACATCTGTTATATGGCCCTCTGGCCAGTCATCCCATAAATCCCATACAACATAACGATTAGTAATAGAGTTATTGGTTTTAGCTTTATCAGTCCAGTTTACTTGTTCTGTAGTATTCCAGGCCTGCGGAACATTAACAGTACTATTTCCAAAAGTAAGTTGATTCTCTGTATTCCAAGATAAAATGGTGTTAACAGCACTTAAATTAGTGATTATATAAATAAACATTATAACGATAATAAAGCTAATTAACAGATCCTTCTTTCTCATTTTTTCCCTCTAATGTTTGATTTTTATCTTCTTCATTTTCTATACCTTTATGAGTAGTTTTAGTCCATTTTCTCTCGACTCTTGTTATCATATCCCACATTGTTATAAAGAACAATGGTATTAAATGGAAACAATAAATCCAATACTCTATTAAATCCTTGATAAATTTAAGATATTTCTTGTCATCACGTATAAGTGCAATACTTATTCCAGGGAAAAATCCAATCGCTGAAATAAAACCAATTATTAAAGGTGCTTCCATACGAATTACAGTAGGTATATGTAACACAAACCATCCAATTATATTAATGATAAATATTAGAAAACCAACGAAAATGAATAAATTAAATGCATAATTACTTATGTGAGAAATAATACCCACCTTTTTATAGAAAGGTAATCTACATGTAAGAATTCTGGAGAAATAAACAAATAATGTCTCAAAATTACCCATAGCCCAACGAACTCTTTGTTTCATAAAATCATGCCAATTATCAACAGCTTCCTGATAAACAGAAGCCTCTGGACAATATCTTATCTCTCCACCACTAATTAATAGCTTAACACTTAGGTTTAAATCTTCAGTAACAGCAAATCCATCCCATTTTCCTGCCTTAATAATTGCATCTTTTTTAACAAATTGACCATTTCCACCAAGAAATCCATTAAATTTAAGATTATCTTTAGCTCTAAGTATATTTCCAAAACCTGAAAATTCTACGTCTTGCATGTTAGTTAGGAAATTATAATCTTTATTATACATTCTTACTCGACATTGAACACCCTGTACTTTGGGATTATTTAAATAGGGGATTAATTTAGTTAAAAAATCTGGTTTTACCCGAGTATCAGCATCGAAAACTCCTAGAATAGAACCATATGATAATGATAATGCATCATTGAGTACAAATCCCTTACCTTTACCAGATTTGGGTGGTTTACGAGTAATTATTCTTAAATGAGGAAATTCCTTCTTAAGATTAGATAAAATTTCACCAGTTTTATCCTCAGAACCATCATTTACCACGATAAGTTCATAATTAGGTTTACCATTATATGTATAATCCATATTTACAATACTTCTAACGGTATCTTCAATAGTATACTGTTCATTATGTGCTGGAATAATAATTGATACAAAGGGTGGTTCATCATATGGTGTTGGTTCTTCCATTTTAAATAAACTCATTAATGCTAAAAATATCATCATTACAGAAGGAATAAAAATAATCCATTGTAGGAATGTTACATTCTTTGCTATAATACCTGATATTATAAGAATTATTGAAAGAGTTAGAAGTAATCCAGAATATAATTTCTCAATACCTAATTCAATATTTTTCTCAGTCATCCTTGATTTAACATCAATTACTGTTTTCACGTTAGATGCATGTTTTTTAAGAGCAACTTTAATAACAAATTTAATTTCATCAGTTGAATATTCATCAAAAATAAATCCATAATTTGTCTCTATAAAATTACTTTGAGTTAAATTATCATCAAAATTGAAGATATAAATTATAGGAATATCTAATTTATTAATTAATTTACCTAACTCTTCACCGTTTTTTTTACCATTTAAATCTAAACTTAAAAAAACAATATCTGGTAAATTCTCCTCAATAAAGTAAAGAGCTTCTTCACTATTATCTGAAATACCTACAAGGTCATAATGCTCATTTGTCAATGTTTTTTCAATGTTTCTTATAGCTTTTTTATTCTTAGAAACAAGATATACCTTAGGAATTCTTTCATTTAGGCTCTCAATAGTCGGTTCATCCTTAATATTTATAGTTAATTCTTTAGCATCACCAACATCTTTCAATGAAGAAATTTCACTATTAGCAATTTCATAAATAATATTATCCTCAGATATATTTTTATCTAAATCTACTGTTTCATTACCTTCATCAAAAGATTTATCATCAGGGAAATCAACACTATTATCAGAATTTTGTCTTGTATTACCTTCTTTCTGGTTTGAATCATCTTTATTTAAAAAACTATCTAATTTTAAATTTTCATTATAATCATCCAATATTACACCTCTTTTATTTTTTTTCATGTAAAAAAAAGATAATCTCATTGATGTGAAAAAATATTTCATTAGATTTTTGTTTTAATAAAGGTTTAAAACCTATGATATTTTTACTAATCTTTTAGAATTGTATATATCTTATTTAAATTAATCTAAAAGTATTATTCATATTTACTCTTATTAATATTAATAGTTTAGTCTAATTAAAATAAATAAAGAGTACGTTCTATTTTTCTGTTTATAAACTAAAAAAATATTGATTTAAATTAAAAAAAATATTAAGAAAATAGATATTTCTCAAATATAATAAGTAGGAAAGCAATATTTTTCATTTATATTAAATATTAATAATTTTGATAGAAAAAAAGCAATATACTAAATTTAAATGAGATAAGAAATAGAAAATTTAATAAAATTAGAGATTTATTTTTTTACAAATCCTCTTGCAATGTTAAGCTTTTCAGCATCGATTTTCGCACGTTTAATTGCAAAGTCTATACTCATACCGATAGTTTTCTTATTAAATGGCTTTGAAATAAATCCATAAACAGATAAATCATTTATTATTTTATTAAATGTATCATCGTCAGTGTATGCGGTTAGAAAAATAACAGGTAAATTAAGTTCTGAAAGTTTTTTAGCTGCATCAATACCATTCATTTCACCTTTTAAGTTAATATCCATAATTGTTAAATCAGGTGATGTCTCAGCTGCAATATTAATTGCATCTTGACCATTATCTGTGATATCTATAACTTTATAGCCTAATTCTTCAAGAGTAAATTTTAAATCGAGTGCTGTAATTGATTCATCTTCTACAATTAATATAGTATTTTTCATAAAAATCATCTGAAATATTTAACTTGAAAAAATTTTATAAATTTATTATTTTAAGATTTAATATCTTTTAATATCATGATAAAAAAATTGTCTTATTTTTCATTAAATCATGATTAAACTATATATTTAATATTTTTTTTTAAAATCTAATATAAACGAATATAAAAGTCCTTTGTTATTACTTCGAGAATTAGTTTATCTATTATAATTTAAATATTTATTTATTTTTAACTTTCTAAACTATTATTTTAAAGTCGGCCTGTACAGTTGTTTATGGAAAATTAATTAACATACTTCAGTTTTCACTTACTTTTTTTTTGAAATAATAAAAAGGATTATTAAATATCTAATTATTTAATTTAACACGATTCTATATATTAAAATTATATGGGATTCAACTATCTAAAATAGCATTGATTTTTTCAAATAAATCCTCAAAAGTAAATGGTTTATCTATAAATTGTACTTGTCCAGTCTCTATTAACTCATCTAATTCTTTTGTATGATCTTGACCAGAAATGAAAATAAATTTATAACCATCATCTTTATATTTATCGTAAATACTCATTCCACTGTAACCATGTTTAAGTTTTAAATCTGTAATAATTATATCTGGTTTTTTATCTGGAATATATTTCAATGCTTTATAACAATCATCAGTTTGATAAACAGTAAATCATTTATCCATTAATTTATACGATAAATCTAAAGCTATTATAACTTCATCTTCAATTAGCATATTATGTTATTTTAATGCTTCATTTAATTTAGTTTTTATGATGAGGAAATTTAATTTTAGAGATAAAACCTTTTTCGTGTTTGTCAATAATTATTATTTCACCATTAATTTGCTTAACTAAATCTGTTACCAGTATTTGACCTAATGAACCACCATTATCACTGCCCTCTAATCCAATACCGTTATCTTTATATGTAAATAGGATATCTTCACCTTCAGTTTCTAAACGACAAAAAATTTCTTTTTCACCTTCAAAATCATCAGGAAAAGCATGTTTAATTGAGTTTATACATTCTTCGTTAAGAATTAATATTAGAGGAATCATTGTCTGAGCATCTAATGATAAACCTTCTTCAATATTAAATTTGAAATTAATTTCGAAACTAGAATACATTTCTGAAAAAAGGGCTTTAAATTGATTAAAGAAACTAGATAAATCAACATATCCCCAATCATTTCCCTGATAAATCTTTTCATGTATCAGTGCCATTGAAGAGATAAATAGTTTCATAGAATCAATTATACTATGATCAGAATATCCAAATCTTTGTTGAAGATTTATTAAACTATTTAAAATTTGTAAATTATTCTTAACTCTGTGATGAACTTCTTTAAGTAATAAATCTTTTTGTTTTGATGTTTCAATAAGATCTAATTTATCTTTAATTATTTCTTTATCATGTATAAGAGTAACAAATAATCCGGGTTTATCATCTATAATAACATTTTTTAAGTATGCTTGTAAACATATTATCTTTTCACCTGTATCATAAAAAATATTATCTATAAAAGCAGATTTAAACTCAGTATCTTCTAAAGCATTATTTAATTGTTGAACACGTTCAATAGAATTTTCATAATCGATAATTCGACTAAGTAATGTATCTATAAATTTTTTCCATTCGAAATTATCTAAATAGTTATTTCCAAATCCAAGAAAATTAAAGAAGTTATCTTCATATTTAATTTCATGATTTTCCAGAGTGAAACCTAAGAAAGAAACAACTTCATCGACGTCTTCATTAATAAATAAATGTACATTGAAAAAAGGTTCAAATTCTTTAACTAACTCTTTTTTTTCTTCATTATTCATAAATATCCCTAACATTACCTAGAAAATTGATGAAATATATTTTATAAATTCTTCATATCCTATTAAAACGTTTTATGAGTTATATTATATACTTTTTTGTATTTTTCTTTTAAATGAATAATAATGTTATATTTTAACTTGATTTTAATATTAAAAGGATCATTGTTAAAATTATAAACTTTAATAATCTTTTTTATACTTTTTTTTTAATTAGATTATACTCTCTAATTATTGTGATTAACAAGACAAAAATTCTATTTGAATTAAGAAGCAATATGTTCAAGCTAAAAAAAATTTTTTATAAATATTTTTTCGGGTTACACTTTTTGTGGAAACGTAATTAGATTTTAAGAAAAATTAATAGTTGATTTATAACATATATATTTTTATAACATTAAATAATTAGTAATCGAGGCAAAAAAATGTGTACAGCAGCAAATTATTTATCAAAAGACCATTATTTCGGACGTAATTTTGATTATGAATTGTCCTATAATGAAAAAATTACTATAACTCCTAGAAATTATCCTTTGGAATTTAGAATTGAAGATACAATAGATAATCATTATGCTTTTATTGGTGTTACTGCTGGTATAGAAACTTATCCTTTATATTATGATGCAACAAATGAAAAAGGATTAAGTGTTGCCGGTTTGAACTTCAGTGAATTTGCAGATTATAAAGAAGTAGATAATGAAAAAACTAACGTAGCATCTTTTGAATTTATTCCATGGATATTATCACAATGTAGTAATGTTAAAGAAGCAAGAAAAATACTAGATAATCTAAACATAGTTAACATTCAATTTTCAGATGAACTTCCTAATTCATCACTTCACTGGATAATATCTGATAAAAATGAATCTATCACTGTAGAAACAGTTAAAGAAGGATTAAAAGTTTATGATAATCCCGTGGGCGTTTTAACAAATAATCCTCCATTTGATAAACAATTATTTAACTTAAACAATTACAGATATTTATCTAGTAAAACACCAGATAACACATTTAGTACAGAATTAGATTTAATGCCATATAGTAGGGGAATGGGTGGATTAGGCTTACCCGGAGATTTATCTTCAATGTCCCGATTTGTAAAAGCAAGTTTTACCAAAATGAATTCATTATCTAGTGAAGACGAACTTGAAAGTGTAAGTCAATTCTTTCACATTCTAGGATCAGTAGAACAACAAAGAGGTCTTGCATTTATCAGTGAACCAGATAAATATGAAATTACAATATATTCTTCATGCGTAAATACTGATAAAGGAATTTATTATTATAAAACATATGAAAATAGTCAAATTAATGCAGTTAACATGAACAATGAAGATTTAAACTCTGAAACATTAATATCATATCCATTAATTAATAAACAAAATGTAAATTATCAAAATTAGGATATTAAATAAAATTTTTAGATTATTTTTTTATCCAATTCCTTTTTTTCAAAGAATATTACATCTATTTTATTTATATAATCAGTAATATTCTATTGTTTTCTTGTTAAAACCATGTATTGTTAAGATTCTTTTATTTATCTTAAATAATATTATAATTAATAATATATAATAATTAACTATACTTAATCTATTATTAATAAAATAATTCAAATATTGATTAAAAAAATGAGTAAAGGATAGAATTTTTTAGAAATATTAAATTTACTATTTCTTCTATCCTATAAATTAAAAGTTACATGTTTGTGTTCCTGATTTAATATTTAGATAACACGTTACACTATCTGATCCACTAGGACCTGAAATAGTAACTACACATGTATCTGGATAATATTTAGATGCTACACCAGCTGTTACATGAACATAACCATCAGAATCAACGGTTTTTGAAACATCATTACCGTCATTTAAGGTATTACCATCACGTGAATATAAAGTACTGATAGTAACTGATTCTCCAGCATATTCCTTACCTACATATACATCTGCATGACTTTTACTACTTAAACTAGAACCTGTAGTAATTTGTACTTGTTGAATATTCATAGATGTAGCTGTTGTTGCAGTAGTATTTGAGGGATTACTTGCAGTACTATTAGCTGTACTACCATTTGCTGTAGAATTAACAGTACTGTTATTTTGTTGAAGGGTTATTGCTTGTTCTGGATGAGTTAAATCAGAATTTGTGATAAATGTGTAAATACCAAATGCACCAATAGCTACAACAGCCACTATAATAATTGCAATTATAACGCCACTAGATTCTCTCAAAATTTTACTCTCCCATTATATTAGTTTTAATATACTTATTATTTTTCTAAAAACTAAATAATAAAATTTCACATAGAATAGGATAAAATATAATTTTTAAATATCTAATTATATATAGAAGTAAACAAGAAGTAATAATAATTATTTAGAGGTGAATATTATTCCTAATAATCTAACTATAATAACAATGATAATATTATGGGTATTCTTATGTGTAATTTCACAATTATTCAATATAATAATATTATTATTAATAGCAGTAGCTTTAATACTCTATTTCATAGCATATATTATAATATATAAACCATTTAAGATGCTAAGACAGAAACGTAAGGATAATGTTGAAATAGAAAATATTCATAATCAGAGATTATTGTCACTTGATGAAGAATCTGAAAATGATAATGAGTATACTGAGCAAGCATATATCAGTAATGTAAATCCTAAATTTGTATACTATCATAATAAAAGTAATGATTCAATAACCCTTCTAAACAGAGATAATGGTAATTTATGGTTAATACAACCCTCTAATAGAAATAGGGAATATCCTAAATATAAACTGAAATATCAGAGAACAGATAAAGCTATTAATATGATTGAAGAGTTGTTAGCTAATGATGAGAATTACTTCGAAAAAGAAGGATTATTACTAACTAGTAACTATTATCTCGAAAACAAAATATTACCTGGAAATTTTACATAAAATTTCCAATTTTACTTTAACCCTTTTTTTTCTTAAATAACTTACATATTTAGATAAACTACCCATGATACTTAATTTTACTTGAAAAATGTATAATATAACACAAAAACTAAATAATATTTATTAATTAAATAAATCATATAATAATATATACAATCGACAATAGGGGTGATGTTTTATGTATAAAAAAATATTATTACCAACAGATGGTTCCAAAAATTCGTACAAAGCAATAAAACATGCATATGAAATAGCTAAAGACGAAGATGCAGAAATCCTAGTATTAAATGTAGTAGATAGTAAGCATTTAACCAGCCTTCCTGAAGATGCATTAACTGATGAAGCACTATCTGTATTTGAAAAACAAAGTGAAGTAGTAACAGAAAGAGTAGTAAAGCAAATAGAAGAAATCGATTCAGACTTTGCTACTAAAGTATCAACACTATCAGTAGAAGGAAACCCAGTAGAAGCAATACTAAAAGTCAGTGATAAAAAAAACATAGACTTAATAGTAATTGCAAGTAGTGGTAAACACATGTTAGACAGATTCCTTTTAGGAAGTGTAACAGAAAAAACAATCAGATACTCAAAAGTACCGGTACTAGTAATACCTACAACAAAAAAATAAATATTTTAGGATACCTATCCTAAATATATTTCTTAAAACTCATTTTTTTTAAATTATTATTGAACAATATAATGATACAGAACTGATTTTTACATTAACCATTATTAAACAGTACAATAAATTCATAATGATTAAATATCTATTAATATAAAAAAACAATGTTTATCTATAATAGTAAACTATTTATATAAAAATGGATATAGAATAAATTGATTTTTGAAAGAAATTCATATATCTTTAATAAATTCATTCTAAAGAAATTAAAGTAATCAATAAATAAATAGAATATACTCATTAAACATACTCTATAAATCGCATATTAAAGATATAAAATATTTAATTAATGACACATGGTGAAATTATGGCTTTATTTGATAAATTAGCAGGACATGCAACTGTAGAAGCAGGTACAGATTACGTATCAGAATTCTTTGTAGAAGGAGAAGAAATCATACAACAATTTCAATTCCTACGAGATCAAATTATACTAACAAACTATGGAATATATGATGTAGATGTACAAGGATTAACAGGAAAAAAAGTAGAAGTAAAATTCTTCCCAAAAGATACAATAAAAACAATATCATTTGAAACAGCAGGTACACTAGATATTGATGTAGACATAAAAATAGGTGTAACAAATAATACAACAGTAACAGCAGAAGGAGCAGCATTCAGTGCACCTCTTTCATTTAAAGTACCCTCAAAACAAGCAAATGAAGCAAAACAAATTGTTAATCTAGTAAAAATAAATTACTTATTATAAAAATAGATTCATCTTTTATTTCTTTTTTATTTTTGTATATACTACTAATTTTGGAAAATTTTTTTTTAAAAATAGAATAATAGATGAGGTAATATCATCTATCTTTAAAATGATCTATAATAACCTACACCATGTGAACCAAATATTAGTCCGGATTGATGTGATTTCTGATGACTATATTGATAACTTTGTTGACTACTCATTGAATCTATCTCATCAGCAGTTTGTTGTTCAAGATACTCTTGTCTTTGTTGATTATAATCATCAAAGTATTGTCTTTGGTCAGCTGTTAAATCATTATCACTAATGTCAAGAGATTTTATTTCAGTACCATTCTTGTAATACATGACAAGTACTCCAAATACATCAGAATCTGTGAGTTTATATCTGGTTGTCTGAATAGTTTCATTGAATTTAAATGTACCCTTAGTAGCATATGCAATACCTCTTACACTACCAGGACTTAGTCTATAAGTAGCATTATCCTCAGTATTTGTACAAAAAGCATGTTGAAGACCAAGATCACCCTTGTAATCAGTAGTATTACCATCAGAATACTCAAATACAAAGTCTACTGGGAAGAAATCATGTTTAACCATTCTGTCCTCAGAATCATCAGCTGAAACAATAGTAGTTAACAGGCAAGAAACCATCAAGAATATTAATATTAAAGATAATTTCTTAATATTCATTAGTATTCATCCTCCATATTAATTGAAATTTAGATAATAATTTGTCATTACAACTATAAAATTATATCCTAAATAATAGAATCAATCTAATTAAAAATAACAGTAATTAACAAAAATAGTTCTTTTAAAATAAGGAGATTGGGAAGTAATTAGATGATATATTTATCATACTAATTAGTAATTATTTGTAGTTCTAAAGTATCCTGAGCCTCCACTTCCCACATAATAACCAGAATAATGGTCTTTCTGGTATTTATCATGCATCATATTATATGTAGTCTCAGTATCTATCTCTTCAGCAAGGTGTTTTTGTAAGTATTCTTGTCTTTGTTGTTCATAATTATCAAAATATGTTCTTTGATCTGCTGTTAAGTCATCATCTTCAATATCTAATGATTTGATTTCTGTACCATTTTTATAATACATATTTAGCATAATATATGGATCTAGATTATCATCCTCTCTTTTTATACTATGTGTTATTAGGATAGATTCATTGAATTTGAAAGTACCGTTAGTTGCAAAGGCTATACCCCGAACATTCTCTGTAGGAACTAGATAGGATACGTTATCGATAACATTTCTACAATGAGCATATTTAAGACCAAGATCGCCTTTATAATGAGTAGTGTTACCATCTGAATACTCAAATAAAAATTCATCTGGGTAAAATTCATGTTTTGTAGTAACTATTGTTTGAAAATCCTCAGTATTATTTTCGGATACTTCTGTAGGAGCCTGGTCCTCTATTTCATAAGTATCTTCAGGGTCAACATTTGATAATGATATAATAAACATCCCTGAAAATACCAAAATTATAAAGAGTCCTATTACTTTTGCAGTACTCACTAGTTTACATCCTCCATTTTAATTATAATTGTTAATAAAGTATCTGTTGGTACTATTATAAAATTATATGTTATTAGATGAGTATTGATTCAATTTATTAACGTTTTTATTTAGTAAATATAACTTGTTATTTCATCTTTTTTTTCATGTTTTTAATCATTTTATTGTTTGTTATTGACAAGTAAATCTTTATATATCTTAGTTAGGATAATAATATATGTATTAATATAATCTCCTTTTTTTATAAGTTGATACTTATTTTAATGGGTTTATATTTCAGTTTAAAGTGTTATAATTTATAATAATAGAATTAAGTATTTCATTATTAAAAAAAGGAGTGATTGTGAATGATTATGGGAGGATTAGATGAATACAACTAGAAGATTAATTAATTATATAATAGGATTATTTATTATGACCATTGGAATTGCATTTTCTATTAAATCTAATTTGGGTGTATCTCCTGTTAGTACAATACTATATACATTAACTGTAGTTTGGGGTATTGAAATTGGAACAGCTACAATAATTTTTCATTGTTGTCTTGTATTATTTCAAATATTATTACTAAGAAGGTCCTTTGACCCTAAAAATTTATTACAGGTAATTGTGGGAATAATTTTTGGATATTTCACTAGTTTTTCAGTATATTTGATGTCATTTATACCAGCTTCATCAAATCTTCTAATATCATTAGTGTATATGTTGATTAGTATTGTAACAATAGCATTTGGAATCTTTTTATACTTACCACCAAATCTAATACCTCTTGCTGGTGAAGGAGCAATGCAGGCTGTTACTATAGTTACTAAGCAACCATTTCATAGAATTAAAATAATATTTGACACTACAATGGTAGTAGTATCGTTATGTGTTTGTTTATTTATGATTCATTCACCAGGTAGTGTTAATCTTGGAACAATCATATCTGCATTTCTTGTAGGCACGGTCTTAAAATATATTGTGAAAATATTTGAGCACTATAAGGGCTATAATCCAATGGTTATAAATCATAATAAATAAAAAAAATTTTAGGATGAAGATGTAAAAATAGTAATATTAATTCTTATCCTTCTTTTGTTTTAGGCGTTCTTTTTTCTCTTTTTCTAGTTCTGAATCTTTAATCTTGTTAACTAGTTCATTTACCTTATTCATATAATACACCTTATTAAATTAGATGTTATAATTTTAATCGTTTAAAATAGGTGAATGCTTGTTGTATTAGGCTAATACCGTATTGTTTTTCGAAATCACTGTTAATATGGTAGTTTATTATGTCAACGCCGTCTTTACCCTTATAGTAGTCAACTTGGCATGCCTGTGATAAATCCATTATTCTAGCGTATGGCATTTCAATTCTAATAAGTACATAATCATCCTCAGGTATAACTGTGGTGAAATTCATGTTACGTATATAATATGAGATAGATGAATCATCTCGTTTTTCTGTTATTTCACCACTAAGTTTTCTAATTCTATCAATTACATCATTTAACACATTTATTAGTGGATATTCCTTGTCATTGATTATTTCTTCAATAGTTTTATCTTGAAATGTCATATTATAATCACCTTTAATCTATTTATTATATTAGTCTCTTTTATTTTAAAAAATTATCACAATAAATGTTTATTATAAGTATTAAATGTTTTCAAATCTTTTGAAATAATAAAAATAATAATATAAAAAAGATAAATTAAATTATATAGAATTTTTGATTATTAAAAAAATAAAAGTGATATGATGAATACAAATATTTTAATAATAGGTGCAGGTATTGCTGGATTATGTGCAGCAAAGGAAGCTACAGCTAAGGGAGATAAAGTTGTAGTAATAGAACAAAAGGAGGATGTGTCTACTAGTGGTGTTGAGTACATAACAAAAACTAATCTGCGACAGCTTAATATTAAATCTAATCCTGATTGGATTCTAAATACTACTAATGGTTTTACATTAAATTCACCAGATAATACTAGTATTGTATTAGATGATTCAACTATTGCTATGCCTGAAAAATCATATATTGTTGATTTAGATAACTTTAATAAAGATTTAAAGAAAATGGCATTAGATAGTAATGCTGAAATATATTTTAATACAAAGGCTACAGGTATCAGTAGAAATGGTAGTAGTGTAGTTGTAACTGTGGATAATAAGGATATAGGAGAAATAACTACGGATATACTTATCATAGCTGAGGGTTTAGATTCTAATATGACAAAACAAGTTAATCTGGAATATGATTTATCAAATAAAAATACGCGTAGTATTGTTCAGTATAAAGTTAAATCTGTTAATGTTGGTGTTGATAATAATATTAACATGTATTTTGGTAGTGTAGCACCTGGTGGTTATGCATGGATATTACCAGTAGATGAGAATAATGCGTATATTGGTTTAAGTACATTAAATAATAATGATTCAGATTCTGGGGAGTTATTAGATAACTTTTTATCAGAGAAATTAGATGATTATACTATTATTGACAAAGAATCCCATGTACTTCCGGTTAATGGTATTAGCCGTGAACGTGTTGATGATAATATTATGATAACAGGTGATGCTGCTGGTTTTATTAATCCATTAACTAATATGAAATTGGAGAATGCTATTGCTTCAGGATTATATGCTGGTGTTGTTGCTAGTGAGTTAATATTTACTGGTGAGGATCTTGATAAAGTATACATGCAGAAATTTACAATGTATACTGACATGTTGATTAATGAAGATACTGAACGTTATAATGAAACTAGGAAATTTTTATTATCTTTAAGTGATGATGATTTTAATATAATAGCAAGTCAGTTAGAGAATGCAGAAATGTATGAATCAGATATAGATAATATAATACGATATATGATAGAAAACTGTTCTAAACCAGGATTACAATTAAAAACGTTATACGCATAATGGTGTTTAAGGATTACTTTTTAAGTAATCTTAATAATTCTTTCTTTGAATCTACATATGTGTAATCTTCATTTGGTAACTTTTTTTCATTAAATCCGTAGCAGACGTAATGTGTTTCAGGAGTTAAGAATTTACACCATTTTTTCCTTGAAAGTTCATGATATACCACTAAATAAAATCCTACATCAAACCATTCATTATCCTGTAATGCTCTGTATAATCTTATATTAATAAATGTTTCATTAAATGGCCTGGTTTTGATTAGGATATATACATAGGGTATCCATAATATTAACTTCTTTTTTAATGAACCCTTTAATTTATAGTATTCAAGGGTAACTTTGTTGCGTATAGTTAATTTTTCTTTTAAATCATTGTATTTGTTAGTGCTTTCCTGTTTATATTCTTTAAATTGTGTATCTTCTTCAATAATCTTCCTATTCAACTTATCTAATTCTACTTGATAATCTACTATTTTTTTATCGTTAGCTTGTATTTGGTCTTCTTCTCTTATGTAATCTTTCTTATAATCTTCAAGTAATTTATCATTATCATGAATCTTCTCGAGATGATACTTTAATTCATTCTGATATTGAGCAATCTCCTTATTATTGAGGGATATCTGATTGATTTCATTTTTTAATTCTTCCTCATACTCTTTTATCTTTTTTTCTTGCTCCATAATCTTATTTTTATGTATAGTAGATACATCATAAAAACTAGTATCTATAATTTTATTAACATTACTAATAACATCTCTTAACTGCCAAGGTTTTAATGTTTCATGACCCTTATTTCTACCAATTATCCTAACATTAATATTATTTTTATCATCCTTTTTAATGTAAGGTAATTCACATAACTTTTGGAAGAATGAGAAATACTCCTTATTAAGATCTAAATCAAATGTATAATCAAGTAATACAATAGAACGTGGGATATATTTCTCTTTTTTTATTAGTTCTATGATTGATATTCTATACTCATAATTATCATGTATCTGCTTAAGTGACATATCCTTAAATACATATTTAATAATTGGTTTAGGATATGATCGGAATATTTCAAGCTGTGGAACTTCTGCAATTGAAATAGAATTTTTAACGAGAATTGATAACATGATAGCCATATACCCACCGGATAAACTACCATAAAACATGATGTTACCGTATTGATTATTAACGTCATACTTGTAGAGGTTTCGTGATATTTTAGAAATAATTTCTGCAATAGTTTCTAAGTACCAGTTATCAAGTGTACCTAATCCCCATCCTGTTGTTATTTCATCATTTATATAAGTTGTAGGATCATTAATAAATATTGTTGATTCTTCAAAGTACCAGTTATATCTTTCATAATAAGGCTTTGTTCTGTCATGTTTGTTAGGAATACTGCCCGGTGTTAGAATTAGTAATTTATCGCTAGTATCCTTTAGATTAACAAGAAATTCATATTTAATATCATCTGCATATACAATTAGGTTGAATGGCTTATTCACTGGAAAATTATATCCTTCGAGTGATTCTAGGTTACATTCAATTATTTTATTAGGTATGTTCATTATTTATGTCCTATAAATTGTTTTAAAATTTTGTTATATCAGATGAAATGACATTATATTATATTCTATAATCTAAATTATTTATACATTAATAATCTTTAATAATAAAAAAAAGTTAAAAAAAGGGGAGTCTACAGGATTAAAATATATATCTTTTATATTGTATTTGAATTGATTCTTATTGATTAAATAGTTCTTCTGCTTTATGCATATAGTCAATGACATTTACATCAAATGGACAATTTTTTATACATTGACCGCATTCAATACAATCTGATGCGTGTGCTGATAGGTTATTATAGTGTTCTCGTATACTTTCAGGTATTTGTTCATGTATTCTTGCTAAATCATAATACTTGTTTACCATTGCTACATTAATGTTAACAGGACATGGTGCACAGTGTCCACAATAGGTACATTGACCCTTAAATGAGTGATTCGGTGCATTTTTTAATATTTCAGTGTAATCACGTTCATCTTCACTAGCTTCATAATATGCTAATGAATCATCTAATTCCTTAATATTTTTTACTCCTACAAAGACAGATTTTACCGCTGGACGTGTAAGTGCATATTCTATACATTGTATTGGAGTGAATGCTACTCCAAATGGTGAATCTGCATCGTTAAATAATCGACCACCTGCAAAACATTTCATTACAGTTATTGCTGTATTATTATTTTCACATTTCTGGTATAATTCTGCTCTTTCAGGTGCAATACTTGATAAATCACTTGTATATTTCTCTTTATTTGAATAATCTTCAATATCTTCTGTAGCAGGCATTATATCATATGCTGGGTTAATGCTGAATAATATTAATTCTATTTCTGGTTCTTCTGCTGCTAGTAATGCTACGTCAGGGTTATGTGTACTTAGTCCTATGTGGTGTATGGTGTTATCTTCTTTTAGTTGTCGTATGTATTCTATGAATTCTCCATTCATGATTTCATGGTATTCTTTTATTTCATCTACGTAGTGTATCATTCCAAAGTCCATGTAATCTGTCTTGAATTTTTTCAGTAAATCTTCAAATGCTGGTTTTACTTTATCTATTTCACGTGTACGAACGTATTGGTTATTTTGCCATGTGGAACCTATATGACCTTGTATTATCCAGTTTTCACGGTTGCCTTCAATTGCATTCCCTAGTTTTCCTCTTATATCTGGGTCTGACATCCAGCAATCTAATGCATTTATTCCTTTTTCTTCACAGTATTTTACTAATTTGTTAACTTCTTTGTCAGGTAATTCTCCCATCCATTCAGCACCGAAGGATAGTTCACTGATTTTTATCCCGGTATTTCCTATTTTTCTGTATTTCATTAAAAAAATCCCCTTCTAATTTATTATATTTATATATTTATATATATTTATATTTAAAGTGAATATATTATTACAATCATGAAAAATTAGAACGGATATTATTATTTAAATAAATCTTGACAATAAATAGTAAATAGTTAAGAATAGATAAATAACATAATTTTTTTTATGATAAATCATCAATGACCTGAAAAAGGTTTTCATATTCGTTTAATGTTTTCTGTAATTTTTTTTTATTCATAGTAATTATTTGTATTTCATCCTTTTGTGGTGTGATTTCTGTTTTAGTTCTTAAATTATTATTACCTTCAAATAATTTATCAACTAGTGTTTTTATTTGATTGTATTTTTCTTCAGTTATGTTATACATTCGATGATTTTCAAGTACGTCCATTGCATGGACAATACCCTTGTTAATAGTTTCGGCACAGTGTGTTATTTTTATTTTAGTATCTAGGTAGTAGGGCGTATCTATTTTATCTGATTGTATTAGTATGTTGATGATACATGTTATATGTTCTTCATCTGAGTTATCAATAATGTGTTGAAGTGTTTGGAATTGTCTGAGGTTTGCATTGTTAAATGTTTCCATTTTTAATCTTTTCCATATATGTTTTTTGAATTTATATTTAGTATTATATTATTTTTAATTTATATTCATATGTTACATTTTATTGATTGAATTAAGTAGAATAAGAGAATCTACATTTTCAGTTTTTCTTGTAAATTTTTTCTGTAGTACTTAATTTGATACTTTTTCTATTAATTAAATTTATTTAATAAATTATTAAACAATTTTAATTTTTTTATTTGAATATTGTATATTAGAATAATAAAATAATTTGCACATTGGATTTTATAATTTGAATATCTATGATTTACTAATAATCTTCACAATGTTTAATTAAACAATATAAATATAATATTACCCAATTAATAGAAATTTAATAACAGAAAACGCTTATATATGGATAATTAAATAAGCAATTGTCTAAATAATGAACTTTATCATAACAACTTAAATCATGACAAAGAAATTCATTAAATCTTAAATATTGGATAAGTGGTGAAAATGGATATAAATTATAAAAAAAATCTAGAAAACGTATTAAACGGTAAACAAACAGATATAACTCCAGTTATTACTGTTACACAATCTGGTATATTAGATGCAATGGAATTAACTGGAACATCCTGGCCAACAGCACATAAAGATCCCGAACAAATGGCAACATTAGGAGCATCATTATATGAACTAGCAGGCTTAGAAGATGCTAAAATACCATTCTGTCTAGCAGTAGAAGCAGAATCAATGGGGTGTGAAGTAGATTTAGGTTATGGTGGTAGAACACCTGAAGTAGTAAAATCACCATTTGAAAAACCAGAAGATATAGAAATCCCAGAAAACTTCGAAGAATCAGGCAGAATACCAGTAATATGTGAGGCAGTAGAAATATTACGTGAAAGATATGATAATCTACCAGTATGTGTAGGTATCACAGGACCATTTACAGTAGCAGGCCATTTAATAGGCGTGGAAGAAATACTAAAAATGATTAACCTAGATTTATTTGCAGTAGAGGATGCAATAGAAGTAGCAGCAGAAGCAGTATCAGCATATATCAGGAAATTAAATGAAGTAAAACCTGACGTGATTTGTGTAGCAGATCCAACATCATCTGGTGACTTACTTAGTCCCCTTGATTTTGAGCAACTATGTAGGCCAGCTCTTGAAGATATAGAAGAGGTTATGAAATCACAGAATGTTTTACATATCTGTGGTCATACAGCAGGTATATTAAAGGACATGTTATCCTGTGGATATAATGGTATAAGTATAGAAGAAGCAGTTGACATGAACTTTGCTCAAAAGGTAAAACATGATTTAGGAGATAAATGTCAAGTATGTGGTAATATTTCAACAAGTAAAACCTTATTTAGAGGAACACCAGAAGAAGTAAGAGAAGAGGTATTACAAGCATTAAATAAAGGAGTAGATGTGGTAGCTCCTAGTTGTGGTATAGCTGCTGCTAGTCCATTAAAGAATATTCAAGCAATGGTTAATGCTCGTAATGAATTCTTTGGAATAGAATAATAATAATTTACTTATTTTTTTATTTTTTTTTATTTATCTATTAATCCTTGACTAATTTTTCTTGTTTAATTAATAAAAGATTTAAATATGTTATTAAAAGATAATATAATTATAAAATGATAAAGATGGCTTGAGAAAATGATTGATAAAATAGAATACAAACCAATAGGAGTTATACATAGTAAATACACCAATCCGCAGGAAATGCCTAAAAATTACACTGAATCAAAAGATGTTGAAGCATACATTGAATTAGATGAAAAATACATGAAAGGTATAGCTGATTTACGTATAGGTAATGAATATATACTATTATTTCACTTTCATAAATCAGAAGGCTATGATTTAACAGTACCTTGGCGTGGAGTGGGACCTATGAGAGGATTATTCTCTACACATGCTCCAAGAAGACCTAATCCTATAGGAGTATCTATAATTACTGTAACAAAAATCGAGGATAATAAGATATACTTCACAGGCGTTGACATGTTAGATGGTACACCTGTTCTTGATATTAAAAATCATGATTAAGAAAATTAGATTTAAGTATAAAAAATAAAAAAGAATAGTTTTATGATAATTATATTTAATCATCATATACTTCTATACATTCACCTTGACATTTTTCTGCAGCTTCTTCATAAATTGATGCATCGTCTACTTCTATTTCATCCATACCATCGTCTCTTTCTGAACCGATTATTGTAGCTTTGTCATCATCATCAAAAGTGAATTTTGTTTCATCTATTTCTACGCAGTTTCCACAACTTGTGCATTCTTCTCTGTCTAATACTACTTCTACCATAATATCTCCTCATTATATTTTTTTAATAATAATATATACATTCTATTATTATTAAGTTTTTGTTACGATTATGGTAAAAATTACTTAATCAATCAATATTTATCATTTTTTTATTAGCTACCATTTATCCCAATGAATTTTAGTAGTATCCATTTTATCTAATGGTTCTTGTTTCTTTAAGGGATATCCTAATGCTATTAAGGAGAATGGAATAATATTTTCTGGTAAATTAAAGTATTTTATGAGTTTATTTATTCTTTTTTCTACTGGATGTATAGCTGTCCATACAGCTCCTAGTCCTAGTGCTTCTGTTGCTAGTAATATATTTTCTGTTGCTGCTGAGAGATCTTGTATTGCTAATTCTTCTAATCCAGGATATGTTTTTTTAGTATCGTATAATACTATTATGCCTGCAGTTGCATCTTTAAACATTCCAGCGTATTCATGTATACTTGCCATGTCAATTAGTGTTTGTTTATCTTGTATTACAATAAAATGCCATGGTTGAAGATTTAATCCAGAGGGAGCACTTATTCCTGCTTTAATTATTTTATCTAAATCTTCTTTTGTTATCTTTTTATCAGTGTATTGTCTGACACTTTTTCTGTTGTATATATTATCTAGTATTATGTCGGTTTTATTCATATTATTTTTCCTCTTTTATAGTTAAAGTTAATTATCTTTTGATTATATAAATAATTCTAATGGTTGATGATTATGAAAATGGAAATAAATATTGATCCTGAACTTCAAAGACGTGCACGTGCTGTATGTAGAAATGTTAGTGGTTTAACATTAGCTGGTTATTATGAATATTTGATAGAAATGAAGTTAAGGGATTTACCCAGTGTGGATAAGATTGAAGATAAGCGTCCTAGATTGGATAGTTATAATCCTGATGAATTGGATGATTTATGGTAATTGTAATCTATGAATCATGTTTATTAGATTATTTATATATCCATATCTTAAAAAAATAGTTAAAGATAATTTAAGTATTATCTTATAAAGTTTGTAAATATTTGTTTTTCAGATTCTGGTAATTGTTCATGTTGTATTGATTTTAGTAACCATGCCATGTTTTTTGCTAGAGTTCTCATGGTTTGTAATCCTTCAATGTCTTGTTTTACTTCTTCTGGTGTATTACCATGTACAGCATTCCAGTACTGACTTGTTACTATTGGCATCTTAGATATTGAGAAGTATTTATTTAATCTGTCAAATGATACTGTACTTCCTGATCTACGGCAACTTACTATTCCTGCTGCTGGTTTATTAGCAAATTTTTCTGCATCTGCATAGAATACCCTATCTAATAGTGCACTGAGTGCTCCATTTATACTCGCATAGTATACAGGAGATCCTATTATTATACCATCTGCTTCTTCAAATTTCTTTATTAATTTATTACATGGATCGTCATCAAATACGCACTTTCCAGGATTTTTTTTACATACTCCACATGCAATACATCCCTGCACGGGTTTTGTTCCTATCCAAAAGATTTCAGAGTCTACATCATTTTTTTCTAATTCATTTGCTATTTCTGTTAGTGCTGTGTATGTACATCCTTCTTTGTGTGGGCTACCATTTACGAGTAAAACTTTCATTTATAATCACCTATATATTTATATATATTAATATATGGATAATTTTATAAATAATTAATCGTAAAATAAGAAAATAATATAAAAATTAACAATAATTACAAATAATAATCAAAAAAAATTAGAGAAAAGATAATAATAATATAAAAATATCATCGTATAAAGTTTGTGAAGGTTTTTTCTTCATATTCTGGTGTTGGTTCATCTTTTAATGATTTAAGTAACCATGCCATGTTTTTTGCTAGGGTTCTCATTATTTGTAATCCTTCAATATCCTGTTTTACTTCTTCTGGTGTATTACCATGTACAACATTCCAGTATTGACTTGGTACTACTGGCATTTTATTATATGTGAAATACTTATTAAGTCTGTCAAATGATGCACTTGCCCCTGCTCTACGACAACTTACTACTCCTGCTCCTGGCTTATTTTCAAAGTTAATTCCTCCAGCATAGAATACTCTGTCAAGTATTGCTGAAAGTCCTCCATTAATACCTGCAAAGTATACAGGTGAACCTATAACCATACCATCAACTTCTTCACATTTCTTGATTAATTCATTACAGATATCATCATCAAATATGCATTTTCCAGGATTTTTTTTACATACTCTGCATCCAGTACATCCACGTATTTGTCCTGTTCCTATCCAGAATATTTCAGAGTCTACATCATGTTTTTTTAATTCATTTGCTATTTCTGTTAGTGCTGTGTATGTACATCCCTCTTTATGTGGGCTACCATTTATTAGTAATACTTTCATCATAATCACCTATAATATATTTACATATATAAATATCATTTTATATCATAAATAATTAATTGGACAAAATAGGAATTAACATATAAAGAAAAATTTAGAAATTAAAATTAATCATAATAATTTTAAACAAAAAAAGAATAAAAAAAAGGAATATTAGAATGGTAGAGATGTATAATATTTAATTGTTCCACATTTAGACCAATTAACAATATTACCAAATGTGTTACTACTTGATGATGCATCACAATTATACCATACTCCATTAACATATACTTGTGCCCATACGTGACCTACTACTAGACCACTACGGAATGTACATGTAGCATGACAATACCTTGCTGGTATATTACATGCACGCATCACAGCAACCACTAGATGTGCTAAATCACAACAATTACCACTACCACGAGTTAAGGTACCAACAGCACCATAACGAGTGTTAGAATAGTAAGTATAACTTGTAATACTATTCACATAACTAAATATGTAAGATGCAATAGTTTTAGTATTAGAGCTAGATACTTTAGATAATATAGTATTAGCTAAACTAACAATCTTACTATTAGTAATGTCACAATTTGAAGTAGATTTAACATAACTTTCATAACCTGATGGAACTGAAATCTTAGAATTACTACTATTGTTACTTGTAATATTCAGTTTAAGTGTTCCGTTAGCTCTTGAACTAGAATAATATTCATTATCACCATACACAACAGTAATATTATATGAGGATGAACCCCAACTAGAAGGTATAGTGTAATTAATCTTAGCTACACCATCGGTTACATTGGTTGAACCTATTGTTTTTCCATTTATCTTAAATGCAACAGTACCATTTTTCACATAGGATCCATTACTACTTTTTATAACAGCTGAGAATGTAGCAGTAGAACCTGGTTTAACAGTAACAGTATTTACAGTTATAGATGTTGTTTGTTTATGAAGAACTGTAAGAGTACTGTTTGCTCTAGAAGCAATATATTTACCATTACCACTATATACTGCTGTTATAGTATATGTTGAATCCTTATAACTTGATGGTATTGTATAAGTTATTGATGCTCCACCATTAGATACTGTACCGTATCCAATTGTTTTTCCATTGATTTTAAATGCGACAATTCCAGATTTTATGTAAGAACCATTATTTGTGGTTATAATTGCTTTAATTATTGTTGATTTACCTGCTAATACGGGTGTTGTTTTAATAGTTATTTTTGATTCGACGGTTGGAGTTAATGTTAAATTTCCATTATTTTTTGATGATGAATATATATTATTTCCACCATAAACAGCTGTAACTGTATATAGTGTAGATCCATATGTTGATGGAATAACATAATTCAATTTAGCTCCACCGTTGGATACATTAGCATATCCCACTGTGTTTCCATTAATCTTAAATGCAACAAGTCCATTTTTTACATAAGAACCGTTACTTGTCGTAATTACTGCTTTTAATGTTACTGATGATCCTGATTTTCCAGTTACTGAGGTTACTGTAGTTTTTGTATCATACTTGTTAATATTTAAAGTACCAGCCGCACTAGCTGAACTGTAATTTGTAGTACCAGAGTATATAGCAGTAATATTATATGTACCTGCAGAAAAGCCGTTTAATGGATATACATAACTAGCTTTTCCATTACTTACTGTAGTGTTTCCTACAGTCACTCCATTTATTTTAAAAGCTACTGTTCCACCATTCACATAGTTACTTGAATTATCTACGATGGTAGCTTTCATTGTATAATTGGAGTATCCATATAATGTAGTATTAGTTACTGACATTTTTGTGCTAGTTTTAGATGAGCTACTAGTACTGCTTTTTAAGGATTTTGTTTGAGTATTACTGTTAGTATTAGAACTTGAAACAGAAGTTGTGTTTGTCACTGTTGAACTTGATTGTGTTGAAGTTACTGAATTCGTTTTCGCTGTATTTTCATCAGAATCTGTACTAGATGTATCTGATGTGCTTGTTGTTGTAATCTTTTCACTTACAGTATCTGTATCTGATGCTTCACTACTTGTTGTTGTAGTTTGTAAGCTAGATGCAGTTGATATACTGCTATGTGTTGTATCATTGGATGCAGTGTCTGTAGCTGCTACTGATCCTATTAATAGTATCATAGTTGCTAGTAATAGAATCATTCCAAAATACCGCTTAATTATAAAACCTCCTTATAATTATATAATTTGGATATAATTACATTCATAATAGTTAGTTAAATTATTTTTTCATAACTAACCTATTATATATTTAAATAGTTTATAACTAATAAATATATTCTAATGGAAAATGTTTCTTAAGCTTTTTTAATCCATTTATTATCTCTAAATAAAAAACTAAACCCATATAAACAAATTCGATTGATTGAGATTTTTTTTATCAATATCTAATTATATGACCTTTGTTATATCGTTGTAAGGAATTTTATCCTTATTTTACTGTGATTGATACTATCTGTCTGTTCTTTATTTTATTTATTAATAATCTATTTTCTTTTTATATTTTTTACAGGTGGAATTATCTCTTTTATAGGATATTAATCCGGGTATATCCTATTAATATTAATACTCACGGAATAACTTTATTCTTATATGAATTATAATTAACTTCTTCTTTAAGAAATTGCTATTTATATAGATAGTAGAGACATAAGTTAATACTGTTATTAAAGGGGTAATAGAAATAATTTAATAGAGGATTATCTTTCTTAGTTAATATAAAGAGTTATTGATAGTTATAATGAGTATAGTTGATTAATTCTTTATATTAACGTATTTCAAAAAGAACTGATATATATTTTAATAGTTATTAATTCTTAAAGTTACTTAATACCATATACACTTAATAATACCTATTTTATCTAAAAACATGTATGATATAATATATTAAAATAAGCACTGTTTTATTAAATATTATTTAAATACTATTAAGAATTTCTAATGACAAAATTACTATTAGAGAATAAATATGATTAATGAAAATACAAGGATGAAAATTGGATTCATAGTAGCCAGTATGACAATAACAGTATTATTTATTGCAAGTAGTACAGCAATACCATTCTATGTAACATACCAAACATTATACAGCATACCAAACAATATTATATCATTCAGTACAGTAGTATATTTCATTGGAAACGTATTTAGCTTAATATTTCTATCCAGAATAAGTAACTACCTAGGAAGAAAACCAACAATTAGAATAACCTTAATCTTAAGTATACTAGGATGTTTAAGTTTCATCTATGTAAATAATGGACAGTTATTATTGTTAGGACGATTATTACAGGGAATTTGTTGTGGAATGACAGCAGGTAGTATACAAGCATACATTATAGATACCTCACCCGAAAATTCAAACATAGGCGTAATAATAGCAACAAACATGCCATTAATTGGATTTAGTATAGGAGCAATAAACTCAGGAGTAATAGTAGACTATAATCCTTCACTAATCTCAACAGTATTTCTACCAATAATACTAATTCTGGTAATCTGCATAATCTTGATATCACTAGGAAAAGAAACAGTAACACCTAAAAAAGGAGTAATAAAATCAATAAAACCAGAAATTAGCATACCTCATAATATCAGAAAATACATACCAATTACTATCATAGCCACAATATCAACATATTCCATCACAGGTTTCTATCAATCATTTAGTTCAATAATGTCACTAATGCAATTCGGAACTAATAGTAAACTAATAGCAGCAATAGTATATGCTAGTATAATGGCTCCACAAATATTAGGAAGTAGTTTAATAAACCATTTTGGTAATAAAAAAGGTCAGATATATGGTATAATAGGATTTACAGCATGTCTAGTAATAATAAATATATCTTTAATAATGTCATGGATAATACCATTTATCTTATCAAGTATTCTAACAGCAATATTCTGTGGATTAACATTTACAGCTACAATGAATAATTTAGTAGAAAAAACTAGTCAGGAAGACATGGCGGGAGTATTATCAACATCATATCTAATAACAGATGGAGGAACAGCACTAGTAAACATGATAATAAGTATTATAATTACATATACAGCATTAATAAATGTATCATTAATGTATCTGGTATTTGTTATTATATCATGTATATTAACACTTAAATTATCTGAAAATTTATCAGCAAAAAAAAAAGAAAATAGAGGAATATGAATGATTAATTCCTTTTAATTTTCTTTAATAGCATCCTCTGCTATTTGCACGCCCATTTCGTAAGCTTTCTTAAGATCAAGAGGAAATTGTTTTTGTTGATGAATAGCCTTATCTTCTTCTTTAAATAGATAATTTTCATATTTAGAATAATCATCAAATTGATACGTATCATATACCTTTAAAGAGTAAACATCCTTTAAAAGAAGACCACTTAAACCAGATTCTAACGGTTCATAAATAGTTTTCTTATATAATTTATCGGATAATTTTTCATCAACATTCATAGTGTAAATTAATCCTGTAGGAATACTCTTTTCTAATAATGGTTCTCCACCATAAACATATTTTGGAAATCTAAATCTTTCAAGAAAACTTTCTGTTTCACCATTAATATTACTAAAATAGATAGGAGTACCTATTATAATACCATCAGCATTCCATAATTTTTCAAGTAATGGTTTAAGATCATCATTTATAGGACAAGTTCCATAGAAAGGACCATCTATTCTTTTACAAGCAAAACAAGACATACAGCCTTTATAATCAAGAGAATATAAATCAATTATTTCAACATTAATTTCTTTATCCAAATCATTAGTTTTATCTAAAATACCAGTTACTGCTTTGTCTAATAGTTTTCCAGTGTTTTTATTTTTACGAGGACTACCATTTATAACATAAAAATTCATGTTATTTACTCCTTATTTAATATAATATTTAATATCTATCTTTTGATTAATGAATATATTAATATAAGGATTACATGTATATAAATAGTACAAATTTAATTATGGAAAATAATTATTTTAGAAAAAGTAGCAGTAGCCTCTTGTAATGGTAGGAGTTCAGTGGGACTTGTTGCAAGGGTAAGTTATGATAATCTTTCAAAATCAGATATTTTTTATTTCCTTGTTTAGTAGATTATATTATATACAATCTAATTTATATATATAGATATTAGTACATTTTTAATAAGATTTATAATGTTATTATTCTCAATTTATTTATTTTTAATTGTTTAAAAAGATAAAAATATAATTAATATGTAAACAAATATTAAGAGGTATTCACATGTCAGAAAAGGTATCCGTAGCAGCATGTAGTGGTATGAGTCCTATGGGACTTGTTGCAAGGGTAAGTTGTGATGATCTTTCAAAATCAGATAATCATATTTCATCAATATGTATGTCAAGTGTATCAGCAAACCGTGATGGATACATAAATTATATTGATAAATACCCAATAATAGCAGTTAATGGCTGTAAAAATAATTGTGTTAATAGTATACTTAAACAAAAGAAGATAAGTGTTTCACGAACGGTAATTGTCAAAAAAGTACTTGACGAGGCAAATCTTAAAGCTAACGATACATCACGATTAGATATAGAAGGAGAAAAATGTGTTGATAAGGTAAAAGATGTTATTAATGAAGTTGTAATAAAAATGAGTAAAAAATAGAGAATAATATTCTAGAGTTAGTCTAGATTATTCCTATTTTTTTTATTCTTCATTTGTAACTACTACATTCTTTTTTAATGTGAATAGGATAGGACCCTTAGCATCTACATAATAATCTGATGGAAAATGTGCTGGTTCTGGATTTTCTTTTATGCTGATATGATTCATATTCATAGTTGCACCAATATCCTTTTTATGGAATACTTCATAGAATGCTTCATCTATAGCGCCAACTATCATTTCTATATCATTATCAGTTATTTCATCCTCATATTCATATGACCAGTCGTCACCATTTTTATATTCAATGTCTTCTATTAAACCTAATTCATTATTAATTATACGGAAGTCAACAACTTTATCGTTATAACTACATTCGCATAGTTGAATAATTTCCTTAACATTATTTAATAGTTTTGCATCATTAATATTTCTTATTTCCATGATTACATCCCCACCAATTCTTACTTATTTTGATATTGCATCACTAGGACAAGCTATTATGCATAAACCACAGTCTACACATCCTGGAACTTTAGGTTTGGGTGTATTATCTACATCCTGAAGCATGTTTAATGCACATGCATCAAAACATGTTCCACAGTTATTTATCCCTTGACATTTGTTTTCATCTATTTTTACTGTCATATATCTCAAATCCCCTTTTTGATTATATTTTTGTTATAAAAATCTACGTTGTTTCTGATTATTTGTTAATCTGGTTAACTCTTTATAGAATTCGTGCATTACTATTTTATCATTGAATTCCAGATAGATTTTAGAAGCATTTACCTGTACTGTTAATATATTTCTAGTACTTGTAATTATTGTATTAATAAGATCTATAGACTTATAATAAATTAAAGTGTTACCTAACCATTCTGTTTCATCTAAGTTATATTTTATTATTTTAAGTGTACTTCTTTGTAATAGAAGCATGCATTTTAAATCTAATTCGTCTTTGTCTATTTTTTCATGAATTCTAGCATAATACACGTATTTTTTCTCTTCTAATTCTTTAATGTATTTATATTCATCCTTATTAATGTTTAATACTTTCATCCATGTTTCAATAGTGTCTTCTATATCTATTTCCCCCCTTTCTTTAGAAAATTATAGTTATTATTATATTTATTTTATTAATAATTTAATACTTGTATTTAATAACAATGTTAATAAAATTATATTAAAAAAAGATTAAAGGAATATTTATAAAATATTAGTTTAAATAGATAACGATAATAAATTAAGAAGGAAAAAAACTGGATAAAAGGAATATTATTATACTTTAATTTAGTTTTTCATAATTTTAAAAAAAAGTAGTAATGGAGGTTATACTATTTAATTATACCTTTTTAGGCATTTTCTGTCATTATAGGTACTACTTGTTTTTTACGGGATACTACGCCTTCAAGAAGTACAGTGTTATCTTCTAGTTTTACGTTGTATGCTTTTTCTACAAGTTTTGCTTCTTTACCTAATGCTATTACTTGAGAGTTACTGTTTATTATGTCAGTGATTAGAAGCATGAATATATCTAAATCTTGTTCTTCGATGATTTTATTCATTCCTTCTTCTAATTGGTCTTTCATTTGCATTACATCATCAATACTTGCAGTGTTAACTTGGTTTACTATGGATTTAATGTCTTTAAAGTCTATTTGTTTTGCATCTAATTGTAGTATTTCATCAATTGTAAATCCTGATAGGTCTGTTCCAGCTTTTAACATGTCCAGTCCATATTCTTCATAGTCTATTTCTGCTATTTTTGATAGTTGTTCTACAGCTTCTTTGTCTTCTTCTGTGGTAGTTGGTGATTTTAGTAGTAGTGTGTCTGATATTATTGCTGATAGCATTAATGATGCTATTTCTTTTGTTATTTCTATATTGTTTTCCTGGTATAGCTTGTATAGTATTGTTTCGGTACATCCTACTGGTTCTGTTCTAACATATAATGGATAGCTGGTGTTAAATGCGATTTTATGGTGGTCTATTATTTTCTGTATTTTCGCATTTTCTAGGTTATCCACTGATTCTTTTGGACTGTTATGATCTACTAGTATAACATTTGCATTATCATCTATTTTTTCTAGTAGTTCTGGTGCTTCTAGGTCTAGGTAGTTTAGTACGTATTCTGTTTCCTTGTTTATATTTCCTAGTCTGTATGCTTTTGCTTCTGTATTTCCTAGTTGTTGTTCTAGGTTTGCCATTACTATACTTGATGTTATTGTATCGGTGTCTGGACTTTTATGTCCGAATACATATGTTTTTTCCATATTTTTTAATCTCCATTAATAGATAATGATTTCTCATTTATTATTTATATATTTCTTTTTTATTTTATTAGTCTTTTATCTTAATTTTAGTTAAGTATTTATGTTAGTTGGGTTAAATTATAATAAAAGTGGGTAAAGGACATATGCAAAGAAAAATTATGGAGGTTTTTTAGTTATGAATAATGATACTAAGTTATTATTAGTGTTATTAGTTGTGGCTTTTGGTATAATTCTAATATTATTTGGATCTTATTATTTAGATAATAACTCTGCTAATAATACAACTGTAACTAATAATACAACGGATGATAATGTTACTATTGTTGGAAGTAGACAGATAGATAATAGTAGTAATACTTATGAAGTATTGTATTCTAATGGTTATGTTCGTAGATTTACTGATAACCAATTAGTAATGAGTTATTGGCAGGATAATTATACACGTAATGATAGTTTTTCATTATATGTGAGTGATCAAAACACACTTAATAATTCAAATGGATAGAATACTTATACTTTCACCACCATAATTAATTTTTTACTATTTTTTAGAGGTAAATCTAAATAATTACTTGTTACAGATGATTAACTATGACAGATTATAGTATAGAATCATTAGGAATTACAGGAGAAATTAGATTTATAGATAATTATCTTGAATATTTTATTGGATACTTGAATAAGCATCAGATTGGATTATATAAAAATGAGTATGAAATAATACAGGATTCAATGAAATTCTTTGAAGATTTACTGAATAATAGTAGTGATAATTTATCACAGAATGATTTAGAAGATATTCCTAAAACATTAAATATTATGTGGACAGCATTAACTAATCTAACTGAACTATACACATTAAATAATATACATGTTGCAATGGAGAAACCATCATCTATCATTGAATCAAAAGTAAATCCTTTAATAGAAAAAGATGATTAATTTAAAATAGTTTTTAGAAAAGTGGTGGGCAGTAATTGTATATGAAATAATTCATATACCTTTCTTTTATCTTATTTTGATTGAGTATAATTATGTTCTAGACGACTGATGTAGAATCTTGAATATAGGAATGATATTATACCACCTAAAAGACCACCTGATACTACTCCAAGGTAGACTCCTTGTTCTCCCATTCCAAACACTATACCCAGTATATAGGCAACAACTACTTCTAATAATAATGCTCTTATGAATGTTAATGTTAATGAGGTGAATCCTTTTCCTACTCCCTGGAACAACATTGCACCTAACATACCAAGACATACTCCATATATGAATATTATCATTAAACGTATTAGACTTGCTATTCTTGGTGCAAGGGATGCTGTTGAACCATAAGCAAATATTATACTTATTTGTGGTGCAAATATATAGAATATCACTGCCATAATTGTAGAGATTAATAATCCTAATTTTAAAGTGTAATAGAATGAATCATTTAATCTCTTGAAGTCATGTGCTCCATAGGATACTCCAATTACTGTTAGTAATGCTGTACCAAATCCTACTAATGGTATCATTGATAATTGTATTAAACGCATTCCTGCTGTATATGTAGCTACTGCAACGTTTCCTGATACTATTACAAGGAAGTAATTTATACATATACCTAATACACTGAATATTAAATTTTCTGCTGTAGATGGTATTGCTACAGTTAATATGTTTTTATATATGTATCCGCTAGTATGATAGTTACTAAGGGTTAAATCGATGAAGGTATCTTTCTTTACATGCATCCAGTATAATAATACCGCACAGCTAACTGTTGCTGATATAACTGTTGCCCAAGCTGCTCCTGCTATTCCCATACCTAGTATGTATATGAAAATTGGGTCTAATACTATATTTAGTATTGCTGTTATAGCCATAACATACATAGCACGTGTTACATCACCCTCTGACCTTAGGATTGCTGCTCCAACGTTACTGTAAATAAATACTATCATAAACATAAATACTATGTTTCCATAGTCTAGTGCTAATTGTGTTGAAGATCCAGCACCCATAATCTCTAGTAATGTTGGTAGTATTATATACATCACTACTGATCCTAGTATACTAATTATTAATGTCAGTACTAGACTATGTAATGCCGCGTTATTTACTCCATCTTTGTCTTTAGCTCCAATATATCTTGCTATAAGACTGTTTGCTCCTGCTCCTACTCCATTACCTAATCCTACTAGTATCATGAATAAAGGTGTGATAAATCCTATTGCTGCTAATGCATCTGATCCTAAACCTGCTACCCATATACTGTCTGCTAAGTTATATGCCATTACTAGAAACATACTGACCATCATGGGCCATGCTAATTTTTTTATTGCTTGTTTATAGTCTCCAGTTATTAGTTCTATATTACTATTGTTTCCTCTATCCTCTGAGTTCATATTCTCCTCCTTTTTATTTTCCTTCATCATATTCTTTTGATATTTCTATAATTTTTAGTAGATAATCTATCAGTTCTTCTCTTGAGATTGGGGAATGTTCCATGATAGCTTCTTCTCGTTCGCGTTCTTCTTTTTTTAGAAGGTTTGCTAATTCATTGCCTTTTTTGGTTATTCTTATTTTGTTTTGCCTGCGGTTTTCATCGTCCTCGATGCGTTCTATGTATTGGTGGTCTTCAAGTTTTCGTATATATCTTGTAAGTAATCCCCCATCCATATTTAGTATTTCTGAAATTTCTTTTTGGTAGACGTATTCCTTGTTTTTTAGTATTAAAAGTATCATAGCTTGTTTTATATGTATTCCTGTGTTTTCTAATAGTTTATTGTATGCATTGTTTTGTAATTTGATGTATATGCTGAATAAGAATGTCATTGATAGATTTTCTTTTTTGAATGAATATTCCATTGTCAACCCCCTTTCATTGTCAATTATTATTTATTGTAATTTTTGATATATATAATTATTGATAAAGTCAAGAGTTTACAGAGTAATAAAAACAAAGTTTATATATATAACCTTTGATAAAGTCAATAATATACTTAGTATACAAAATTTATAAATACTAATAAAAATAAAATAAATTACAATTGGGATATTTAAATATTTATGATTATTAATATGTAAAATAAGGAGTTAAAAAAATGAGTAAAGACGTAATGCTAGGATTTGGGGCAATGAGATTACCTCTCACAGACGAAAATAATGATTCAAAAGTTGATGATGAAGAATTCTCAAAAATGATAGACTACTACATGGATCAAGGCTACAACTACTTTGACACATCATACGCATACCACCAAGAAAAATCTGAAGAACACCTAAGAACACAACTAGTAGAAAGATACCCAAGAGAATCATTTAAAATAGCAGATAAAATGCCGACATGGCTACTTACAGGACCAGAAGACAATGAAAGACTAGTAAACGTAATGCTAGAAAGATTAGGAATAACATACTTTGACGTGTTTTTAATACACAACATAAACAGTGCTTTTCTACCACTAGCAGAAAAAGCAGAAACATTCCAATACATAGCAAAAATGAAAGAAGAAGGAACAGCAAAAAAAGTAGGAATAAGCTACCATGATAAATCAGACTTACTAGAACAAATACTAGAAAAATATGGAGACATACTCGACGTTGTACAATTACAACTAAACTACCTAGACTGGGAAAGTAACCTTACAGAAGCACGTAAAAACTATGAACTATGCGAAAAATATGGATTAGATGTAATAGTAATGGAACCAGTAAAAGGTGGAACACTAGCTAAATTACCTGACAATATAGAACAAGAATTCAAAGAATACAACAATGAATACACATTACCACAATGGGCACTAAGATTTGCAGGAACACCAAAAAATGTTAAAATTATATTAAGTGGAATGAGTAACTTCCAACAAACAAAAGATAACTGTGAAGTATTCAAAGACTTCAGACCAATCAATGATGAAGAACAGGAATTCCTACAAAAAATTGCTGATGAGATAAATAAATTAATACCAATACCATGTAGTTACTGTGGATACTGTAAAAAACAATGTCCCAAAGAAATACCAATACCAGACTACTTTGAATTATATAATAACCAATCACTATATAAATTAGAATCAATATCAGCAATATACGGTACAACATCAGCAGTAAATACACCAGCATCAGGATGTATTGAATGCGGAAAGTGTTTAGATATTTGTCCACAAAAAATTAACATACCAGAAGAACTTAAAAAAGTAGCAAAAGAATTCGGACAATAAAAGAAATTATTTCATAGTAGATATAAAAATAATAATTATCTACTTATATCTCCACCCTTTTATAACAAAACTATTTCTAAACATTATTTAATTTATATAAAGAGTAAATTTACTAAATACTATGAAAAATAAAATAAATACTATCTACCAAAACAAGGGAATCATACAATGAAATGGAAAACATACTTTGACGAAGAAAGAATAAAAAGAGGATACCAATACTACCAGGAAGGAAAAGTATACAATACAATAATAACACCTAACACTATAACCACAAAAGTAGAAGGATCACACTCCCATACATATGAAGTAAAAATAACATTAAATAAGGATAAACAGATAGAATCAATGTACTGTACATGCCCATATGCTTATTCTATGGATTACTGTAAACACATGGTAGCAACACTATATAAGTATGAAGAAATAACAAAAAATAAAGATTCAAACATCACAAATAATATAAAAAATCCTCAACAACAATTTAAACAATTATTAGATAATACAAGTGAAATAGAATTAAAAGAATACATATACCAACGATATAAGGATGATGAAGATTTCATAAAAGATTATAATCTACAATTTAAGCCAGATACAACACGAGAAGACTACTATGAAGCACTGAATTTATTAAACAATATCTTTAGTACAGATACAAGAAAATTATATAATGAAAATGCTTATTATGAGGAGTTACCATTAAACAAGTATCTCTATGATTTCTTAAATAATAATGTAAAAATTTTCTATGATAAATGTGAATTTGATTATCTTCAAAGATTAATTTATATAATCTATGAGAATATATCATTAAAAGATGAAATAAATCAATATATTGACGTGGATAATATATTAGACATGACTGACTACTACCTAGAAAAGGTCATAGAATCTGATAATGAAACTAAAGATGATGTATTTAATTATATACTTAATAATATACAATATGAATACAATAAGTATACATCAATACATTTAGCTCAAGTATGTATTAAGAGGTATGATAAGAAAAGTTATCTTCAGAAATTAAGTGATATTATTTCCTTAAAAATAGAACAGTACGATGATAATATTCCTGTGGAATTATTAGCTCAACAGTATGAAATATTAAAGAAAATAGGTACTCCAACTGTTAATATTGAGAAATACTTGGAAGAATATAAGAATTATAATCTTATTAGACAATATTATATTGATTATGAAATTAATGAGAATAATTATTATAAAGCTATAGAATTATTATGTGAAAAAAGACAATTAGGCAGTGAATTATCAATAGATGAAAATAAAAAACTCTTACAATTATATGATAAAACAGAAGACAATGTTAACTATAAAAAAGAGCTTAAAAATATCTTAGTCAAGTACAATATTAATAATATAGATTATGTTAATAAATTAAAAGAAGTATGTACCCCTGAGGAATGGAAGAAAGAATATTCTACTCTAGTAACTAGTTATCAGCGTAGTCATAATTATGATTTTCTTAATGTAATTTATGTTAATGAGGAAAATTATGATGCATTATATGAAAATCTTATTAATCATTTCTCATTAGATGCTTTTGAGGAATATAAAAAGTATCTTGAAGATAGCTATGGTGTGGATATATTAATGTTGTATGAAAATAGAATACTAGAAGAGGCTAAGGTTGCTAAACATAGAGGTGCATATAATTTAATAATCAGATATATTAATGCTATGCTTTCTTATAAGAATAGTAAGGATATTGTTATTGAATTAATTAATACATTAAAAAATAAGTATAAGAATAAAAATCTCTTAATCAGTGAGTTAAGAGATATAGAACAGGAATATCAACTTGATTAGTTTATCTTTTCTTTTTTTTATAAATTAATAAAAAGGAAATTAATTCATGACATAATCTGTGAATTGTTTCCAGGGTTCTCTTTTCATGCTTTCTTGTAGATTAGCTTTATGATGGTCAAACACTTTTTGTCCTGTTTCTGTTATTTTGTAAATTTTTATATTTTTCTTTTCATGTGTTCCATCATATTTTTTTATTAATCCATCATGTTCCATGTCTTTCAGTATAGGATATATTTTATTTGATCTGCTTTTATTTATTAATCCATCCTCAATTTGTGGTTGGAAGAATGTGTCTATTTCTTTCATTAATCCGTAACCATGTAAATCCTTGTTTTTCAATGTCCATAATATTAGTATTCTAAATAATCCATTGCTTAAAAATAATCCATTGCTTAAATCTCTTAGGAATATTTTTCTCTGTTTATTTACTATATTCTGGTAGTTGTCTCCTTTTATTTCATTGTCCATAATAGTAACCCTCTATATTAATAATTATATATAGTTTTATATATATCCCTTTTTATATATTTACATTTTTAAAAATATAATTAATTTAAGGTATGTTATCAAATATCTAAAATAAAAGTTATAATATACAGAAAACTAAAAAGAAGATAGTTAAAGGAGGTTAATAACTAATTGATAGTTTAATAATTAAAAAATATCAAAATTAAGATTTAATAAATATTAATTTAATTCACCGTATTTTTTAATGATTGAGTCTAAACTAATATTATTATCAAGTGCAGATAATAACCTCTTAGCAGGATTTGTTCTATTTTCTATATTCTCATAAACTGGTTTAAGAAATACTTCTTCACCATAACCTCTTTCTTTAAGACCTTCACAGGATAAGTCAACAACCTTTTTACATAAATCATATAATTCATCCTCAGATATGAATTTAGGAAGATCTTTTTTAATAAATAATTTTCTTAACTCACTAGGTGAATATCCATGATTATAAAGATCAGAATTATCAAATAATTCATTTAATTCATTAACTTTATGTTTTAATCCAATTTGAAATGCAGGAGAAGACATAGTATCCTTTATTGGCTGAGTACATACACTTCTATACTCTATAGTTCCACGGAAAGTGAGATCTATGAACTTAAATGATCTTACATAATCAATATCATCTAATGATGGAGTAAATTCAATTGTTTTATACTCTCCATTATCATAGTATTCTCCAGTTATTTTCTCTTTACTAAAATAATCATATAAATTCGTTGAAGTAAAGTTAATATAATGGCCATCTCTAACTACACAGTAAATATTTAATGTGGATAGATAATTTATTAGACTATTAATATCATTTAATTTGAAGTCATACATTCCAATGTTATGTGGATTTATTCCATGAGTACTATATTCCCAGAATATATCTCTATAACAGAGATAATCCGTATTTTCACCTAGAAATACGGAATTTGAAAATAGGATAGCTTTAATTGGTTCTACTTTTGTGGATGTATTGATTGTATTAATTAATTCATCATATGGAACATCTAATTGTATTTGTGAAGCACTTGAGAATAATCCATATTCTGGGTAGTGGTGGAAGTACATTGGATTTTTATATTGGGGATATGTTTTTAAATGATGATAGAGCATTAAATATCTTTCATTAGGAATAGGTTCTTTAACATTGTATTTCCAATATGGATTGATACCCATTCCAACCAGTGTATGGTTGTTTTTTTCTAGTTCTTCCTTGATGAATTTGTAATATTTTCTGAAACGTTTATTAATAGTAAATAGGTCTTTTTCTTTTCCCATTGCAAATTCTATATTATTATAAGAGCAGTCAAAGCAGATTATATCATTGTTTGATTTGTTTTTTAAGGCATTGATGTTTCCTTCATAATCTGTTTCTTCTACGTCGAAATTGTTGAATTTATCTTTAAATATATTGGTTACTTGGTGAACAACGTTAAAATTCACTGCTTCTTTGTTTAAGTTAATGATGGGTATTTCTATTTCTATTCCTATGTATTCTTCTTTATTATTTTTGGTAGGTTTTATATATTTTTGGTAGATTCTTTTTTTTATATCTTCTTCTGTGATGTTTACCATTAAGATCCTCTTTATCTTTTTTATGTGGTGTGCTATAAAATCATATATAACTATTGTTATATTTTTAATGTTATATAAAATTAGTTATCTAGATAAAATAAAATAACGAAAAAATAAAAAAAAATAAGATAATTTATAAACGCTGTTTTTTAGTAAATCCATAAATCAGGGAACCAGCAACAATAATAATCAATAATACAACTTCACCTAAATCTAAATCATCATTCTTTTGATTATTAATAGGACTAATTTCACTAACAATACCTGTAGCCTCTGCTATTGAAGAAACACTATTATCAGAATCAACAAGTAGATTACTATTACTACTATCCTGAGAATTTGAGGAAGATACATCATCATGGGAATTAGAACTACCACTATCACCTACAGCAGATGAACTAGATGCACTATTATCTGAATTATTAGTTTTAACCAGATTAGAACTATTAGTTATAACATTTGTATGAGTCATATTAGTCTGTTGATTATTATTAGTGTTAGTAGGGTTAGAATTAACAGGTACTGTAGGAGTTGTCTGATTTACTGGTGTAATTGGATTAGTTGGAATTGTCTGGTTTGTTGGCGTAGTCGGAGTTGTTGGTACTGTCTGGTTTGTTGGCGTAGTCGGAGTTGTTGGTATTGTCTGGTTTGTTGGCGTGGTTGGAGTTGTTGGTACTGTCTGATTAGTTGTAGTTGAATTATTAGTAGTTGTAGAGTTAGTATTCGTCTGATTTTCTTGTATTGTAGAGTTAGATTCTGTAGTATTTGATGATGGATTATTAACAGGTATATTATTAAATACTTGATTAGTTTCTGCTGATATTGATGAATCAGTATAATGATTTATAGTATTATCATGAATAGTTGAGCCAGTTGTATTATGTATTGTTACTATTGATACACTATTACCTATACTGTTTATATTATTATAGGATACAGTTGATCCCTCTTCAATGTCTAATGTTACACCAGGTCCTCTTTCTGTTACTATGGTATTACCAGTTATAGTAGTATTAGTTCCATAATATGCATATACACCAGTTGTTCTAGGTCTTAAGTAATCTGGTGAAGGAACTGTATTATTAGTATATCCTCTGCAATGAATATTATTGTTTATTATTGTTGTATTTGCACCGATAACACCAACACCCATCGTGTAAATTCCATCAAGATTTATATCATTATCTTCAATAAGTGTGTTATTTCCACCGAATTGTTCGATTCCATACATTTGAGCTGCGGAGCCTGTTATCCTGTTTCCTCGTAGTATGTTGTTTGATGTTTCAGAATTTTCTATATTATACTTGTATCCATGGTAATCACTTTCTATTATAATAATACCATATGCTGAATCTACTCTTGATGTATCATTATTAGTTCCGTTTTCACATACTACATTAATTGTGTTATTTTCAACTGTACAATTTGATGCTTTTCCATCTACTGAAATCCCGTTAGCGTATCTTACTGAAATTACATTTATTGTATTATAGGTTATTGTGTTATTATGATAGTATACCATTATTCCATAGATAAAGAGTTTTCCTCGGACATCAATGTCATTTCTTGTTACGAGGTTATTGTTACCAAATATGTCTATTGCTTCTACTGTACCATAATCAGCATCTATTAGTTCTCCTTGTTTTAGTTTAATAGTATTGTAACTTATTGTATTGTTATCACCATATGCTATGATTACATTGGCCTTTCTTGATCCACCATATACCGTCCAGTCTATATTTAATCCAGGGTATGTAGCGTTAAAGTAGTTATTAGTTATTGTGTTATTGTTTCCATTTATGTTTATTTCTCTGTAGTAATCAGTTGCTCTTTGTGTTTTATAATCGAGGAATGTACAGTTTTCTATGATGTTGTTATTGTTGTTTATGTTGATTACACTGGAGTATTGGCTAGAATCATCACTTTTAAATGATATATTGTATATGTGTATTGAACCATCTATTACATCTATCATTGAATTGGATACTGTTACATTTTGATTTGCTGTTAGTGTTATATTTTCATTGAATATTGTTAAGTATATGTCATTTACTGATTCATTTATAACTATATTTGTATTTGCTTCGAATTCGTAATCATTGTATTCTTCTTTGTTGTCATTGTTTATATAGATTGTATTATTGGTTGTATTTGTTGATTTTAGGTATTTTTTATGTTTTGTTATTTCTTTTGTATGTATAGGGGTTGTTTTATTATTTTTTATGGTTATTTCTTCTTTGTTATTATTTGTTGGATTTTTTTGTTGTGGTGTTATTTTATCTGTTATTGTGTTGTGGTTGGGATTGTTTTTGATTGTTGTGTTTGTAGTGTTTTGGTCTGTTGCTGAGGCTACTGATAGTGTTAGTATTATTGTTATTAATGTTATTAGTATAATGTATGTCTTATGTTGTTTTCTGAAATTATTCACCTCCCATAACTTTTTTTTTAATATTTTATAAAATCATTTAAATATTTTTTATAATAATTTTATTTTTTATTATTAGTTTATATTTATACTAATCATATTAATAAATTTTAGGACTATTTTTTTCTTTTTTAGGCTTTTTGAATCTATTTTATTCTAGATTACTTGATATATTAATTCATTAAAAAGGAAATTATGATTATTTCAATTATTCTTCTAAAATAATAAAAAAAACTAGTCTCTATATTAAATGGATAGATTATATTCTTAATTATGTGTATACTCTCCAAAAGCTGAAATATTATAAATATAACTTTTTATTTAATTTAATATGAGAAAACTTTTTGTATTTTAATGTAAGACATTATTAGAAATTAAGTTGTATCTATTTTAATCGAAAAAAAATATAGGATTTTTTATTTATGAAAAAGACGGATATAGCAATTTATATAATGATGTTAGGTACGTTTAGTATCTTAAGTACTGAAATGGGTATGATTGGTATATTACCCCAGGTAGCTAAGTATTTTAGTGTAACTATAGATCAAGCAGGATTATTTGTCAGTCTATTTGCAATAACAGTAGCTATTAGTGGATTAGTATTGCCATTAATATTCAGTAATATTAATAGGAAGAAAGTATTTGTTTCTTCTTTAGCGATTTTTGTGATATTTACATTTATTAGTGCATTTTTAACTAATTTTTATCTGGCATTAATTTGTAGGATAATAATTGCAATATTCATGCCAGTATATTGTGGTATATCATTAACTGTGGCTGGAGAAATAGTACCCAGAGAAGAAGCTTGTGATTCTATTAGTAAGGTGATTATAGGTGTTAGTGCGGGTATGATTATTGGGGTTCCAATAACAGCATATTTTTGCTAGTTACTTTGGATATCAGATAGCTATGTTATGGTTTACATTAGTTAATCTTATAGCACTAATAGCTACTATACTATGGTTTCCTAGTATACCAGGAAAAGAAAAATCTTATGGTTCACAGGTATCTGAGGTTAAATCTCTAATATTTATTATATCAGTATTGGCTGTTATAATGCTTAATTGTGGACAATTCTTGTCATATTCTTATATTTCAGAATTTTTACAGTCTGTAACTCATATTATTAATTTAGACCTAACAATTTTATTATTCCTTTATGGTATTACATCTTTATTTGGTAATTGGATTGGTGGTAAATTATTATCAACGAGACCTAATATAACTGTTCAGTTAACTCCTATTGTATTATCTTTAATATTTATAGGATTATTTATGATGGGTTCATACGCTATTCCAACTACAATTCTTGTAATATTGTGGGGATTTCTTGGTGGTGTAATTAATAATCTCTTGCAGTACTGGATTGTTTCAGCAGCTCCTAGAGCACCAGAGTTTGCTAATGGAATCTTTTTAAGCATGGCTAATATTGGTGTAACTATTGGTACTAGTGTTGGTGGATTACTTATAGTGAATATAGGTACTTCATATATATTTATAGGATCAATAGTTGTATTAATTATTGCTTTAATACTCTTCACAACTAGAATTAGAGTATTAGAAAATTAATACTTTCTTTTTTTATTTTTTTTTATTGCGTTTTTTTATAGATATTCATTTTTATATTATTTAGTACATATATTAATATAATATAGTAGATGATTTATCGTGTTTAAAAGTAAAATTGATGTTTGTTCTAGGGATACTGATGGTTTAGGCCATGTGAATAATACATCTTTGCCTATATGGTTTGAAACGGCTCGTAATCCACTTTATAAAATTTTTAATCCAGATATGAAGTTGCGTCCTGATTCTTGGAATATTATAATGGTTCATCTTAGTGTAGATTATCTTGACCAGATTTATTATGGCTATGAAGTGGAAATTAGAACGTATGTTTCTAAGATTGGTAATTCATCTTTCACTGTTTATCAGGAAGCTTGGCAGAATGGTGTAAAGAAGGCTACTGGTGAAGTTGTTCTTGTATATTTTGATTTTGAAAATCAGAAGTCTATGAGGATTCCTGATGATATTCGAAAGGATTTGAGTGAGCATTTATTATAATTTTTTCATCTTAATTTTTAGGAATGCCAAAATCTTTATATAGTATAGTGTCTAATATAATATTGACTAAGATTTAGGTTTACCTAAATTCTTAGTTGGGTATAAAAAAATAAGATTTTTTCAGACAAAAAGAAAAAATCACCACTCCTTATTATATAAAAAACATAACATATTCAAAAAAAAGGAAAATATAAACCGAAAAATCATCCTACCAAATACCAAACAAAATTATCTTTTCCTTTTTTACCCAAAATCTAATTTTAAATATAAAACTAGAAAATCACTATTTTTATTATAATTAAATTTATATTAACTATTCTCTATATAATAACGTATAATCATATAATAAAGTGGTTACTATGATTAAAATACATGTATTACAAACAGGAAAAGTTAATATATCTGAATCACTAGCATTTCGTGATGAAAAAGTAAATCCTTCACTACCAAAACTAACAATACTAAGCAGTTACGGTAGAAAAAATCGTAAATGGTTCCCTGTATCAGCATACCTAATAGAATATGATGATCAACTAATATTATATGATACCGGATGGCATAGAGATATATCACCAAATGGTAAATATAACAGGTTATCACAAATTAAACACCAAACACTAAAAGACTATCTAACAAACCAGGGATTAGTACCACCAGGTCAAGCAATCAATGAACAATTAGCAGATATGAATATAAAACCGGAAGACCTAGATTATGTATTATTAAGTCACTTAGACGTTGACCATGTTTCAGGCTTAAAACACGTACAGGATGCTAAAAACATACTAGTAAGTAGGGATGAACTAGAATTTGCTAATAATAACAAAATCAGATATGTAAGTAACATGTGGAAGGGAGTAAATATGAAAACATTTCAATTCAAAGAAAAACCACATGATACTAATGATGAAATCTATGAAAATGGTCCAGCAGGTAAAGTATATGACCTATTTGATGATAAAAAATTCCAATTAATTAATATACCTGGACATACACCAGGACTAGCAGCACTAAAAATAACAAACACAGACACGGGTAAATATGTATTATTATTCTCTGATGGAGGATATGCAGAAAAATCATGGAACGACATGATACTACCTGGAATAGCAGAGAACCTGAATCAGGCGATAGACTCACTAAAATGGATAAGACAACAAAGTCTAAATGATAACTGTATAGAAAGCTTAGCTAATCATGATCCAGACATAGAACCACATACTATAACTTTATAATCCTCCCATTTTTCATATACTCCCTTTTTTTATATAATTTTTATTTTATCGTAAATTTAATAATCAAATTAAATCATATATAAGAATATGAAAACATTATATATATTTGATTTTGATGGAACACTAGTAGATTCCTTATATGATTCAATACATTGTGTGAATCAGGCACTAGAACAGGAAGGAAAGCCAGTATATCGTGGAAATCTTGAAACAATAATATACAAGGATTTCAGAAAATTCTTAGTAGATAATGATGCTGGTAAAAACTCTAAAGTATATCACTTATACAATGACATATACCGTAAATATGATAAACCAAACACAAAGCCATACGAGGGAATAATGGATGTATTAAAAACTCTTTCTAAACAAGGTGCAACACTAGCAGTATGTTCTAACAAGGAAAATAATTATCTAGTAGAATATACTAAAAAACTGTTTCCTAACATAGATTTTAAATATATATCAGGACATAGAGATGGTATACTAGATAAGCCTAATCCTGACAGACTATTAGAAATAATAGAAAAAGAGGGTACACCACTAGATGAAGTGATATATTATGGAGATAAAGATGTGGATATAGAAGCAGCTAAACAAGCAGGAATAGATATGATACTAGTAAGTTATGGACAGGGAAACGAGGAAGACTATAATAATGATTATCCACTAAAAATAATAGATTCACCAAGAGATTTACTAGACTTTTAATAATAAACTTATGGGAGTAATAACGTTGACAAAGAAATTATTCATATTTGATTTTGATGGAACACTTGTAAACACATTCTATGATTCCGTGATTGCATATAATAAAGCATTAGAACAACATGGAAGAGAAATATATCATTATGATAAGCTTGAAGACCTAGAATTTGATGATTTCATAGAAAATATGACTCGTGACGAGGGAATACTAGAAACATACGGTGAAATATATATTAATAGTAATATGGAATACACAAAACCATACCCTGGAATAATGGAAGTACTAGAAACACTAGATAATAACCCTGATGTAGAATTAGCAATCTGCTCAAACAGGATACAAAACCTCCTAGATATGCTCACAGAACGATTATTCTCTAATATCAACTTCAAATATGTAATAGGATACAATGAGGGAGGCTACTTCAAGCCAAACCCTGAAATGATGAATCAAATACTAGACCATGAAAACTATTCTCGTGATGAGATAGTATACATAGGTGACAGAGGTACTGATATTAAAACAGCAAAAAACTCAAATCTAGACCTAATTCTTGTAACATGGGGACAAGGAAATAGTGAAGCATACAATGATTCATATCCGTTAAAAGTTATAGATAACCCAAAACAATTATTAAACTTATAAAAATATGGAGATAAAATACAATGATGATTAAATGTGATATATGTGGATGTGAATTTGACCATACAAAAGCTGGACACTGTGACTGTGGATTTGACTGCTGTGGCCTAATGCTAAAATGTCCACAGTGTGGAATACACATAGATCTTCCACCAGAACTAAGAAAAGAAAAACAAGAAGAACATGATAAAAAATCAATATTCACAAGACTAGAAAAAGAATTAGAAGACAAATTATGAATAAAATAAAATTCATATTAAAAACAAAAAAAGGATATTAAACATATATTAATCATGTTTAATAATAACTTTTTCTTAAGTGAAAAAATAATTCGAAATATATTATGCTACTTCATAAAATCTTATATCTGGATCAGCTGCCCATGTAGACTGAAGACCTGGAGCAACTTTCTTAGTAAATAATTCAGAATCAAGATATGCTTTAGCATGTTCCATGCTGTCAAAGCCGTGAATTACCTGAACATCCTCATCTCTTATTAATAACTCTTTAGTTAATGCACCTTCAATATCATCTAGGAATGGTTGACGGTAATCATTATATACTTTTGCTGCTGCCTCTCTGTTTTCTTTATTAATTGTCATCATAACTTGTAAATATGCTTCTACTGCCATTTTATTCACCTTATTATTTATATTCTAATTACAAGAATCATTGTTATTTCTAAAAACTTTAATTCTTGTTATTAATAGATTAAACATGATACTATATAAATTTAAAGTATCTAAACAGAAACCATATGACTTGTATAGTTATATAAAGTATTATAATTTGATATTATATAATTTCATTTAATATAATGTTTTGATATCCAATTAAAAACCAAAAAGGGGTATCCAAATGGAAACCAATATTTAAATAAATAAATCAAATATAATCTAATAATAGAGATGTAATAAATAAAAGGGATGTAATAAATAGATGACAAAAATTGAATCCGCAATAAACAATTGTCCAGTAGAATTATCACTGAATTTAATAACAAAGAAATGGACTATTTTACTAATAAGAGACATGTTCTTTGGTAAAACAAGATTTAAAGAATTTAAGAAAAATAAAGATATAACGAACAAGATTCTAACAAAAAGATTAAGAGAACTAGAAGAAGCAGAACTTATTACAAGAACAGAAAATCCTAATAACGCAAATGATGTAGAATATCACCTAACCGAAAAAGGCAAATCTCTCAATAAAATAATCTATGACCTAGCAATGTTCACAGTAAATACTGATGAATACAATGTATACTATACAGAGGATGAAAAAAGAGATATTAAAGAATTATTTAAGAATAAGTTAGACATATCCTAATCTTTTTTAAAATCTAAACCTTGAATAATAACCAATCCTTGTTTTCTAAAAACAGGATCACACTCAGATACATTAACTAAGAAAACAATGTCATCTGTAACCTTTATTTCTTTATTTAAGTTAACTGTATGAACTTTACATCCATCAACTATTTTTTCATTTATATCTAGATATACTGGTTTATCAATAAGAGCTGGTACGTTATCAACATCCCTTGGAGACATAATAATCTTATATGAGACATTATCCTCAGCACTGTAATCAGAGACCAGATACTCATAGATTAATATAGCTTCTAATGTATTATCACTTAATGAATTCCACCAATGATATATATCATCCGGCAAGATGAGCTCATTATTAGATAAAACACCATTATATCGTAACTCTAATTCTCCATATTTATCAGTTATAATCATAAAATATCAACTAAATTCCTAATTTTTATCTATCACTAACTTATTTTATCTTTCTTATAATTAATATGAATATCCATAATGATAAAAGATTTATCTAATATATAACAAATAAGTATAACAAAAAAGAAGTAGGGATAACTACTCTAAAAACATTCGATGTTAAAAGGATAAAAAAATAAAATCAAGAATTAAATAATTCTACTTCTACATTAGTACTAGTCATGATGAAATAACTAATAAAAAAAAGAAGAATTATAGCATATATTTAAAAGAGTACGGATTCAAAGTAGATAAAAATATGTAAAAAAGTGTTTTTCATAAACTAAATAATATAAAAAGAAGGTTATTGTATAGTAAAAGGTTTTAACCTTCTACCATGATAAGTTTACCAGTCGACGGGTCTTTATATACTTTACCCATCTCAGTGTAACCTTGACCAGAACTTTGAGTAACATTTGGTGTTTCATTTAATTCTTGGCCTTGTTCTAAGTTTGTTGCACTTTGCATTTTCTCCATCATATCATTTTTTTCATCTTGGGACATGTCAGAGAAAACAATACTTTGCATATTCCAACTCATAACAACAAATATGAGAAATCCTACAGCTAAAACTAGCATAGCATCTACTAAGTTTGCTGTACCTGCCATTGGATCCTCTTCTGTCTTAGATAGTCTGTTTCTTCGTCTTTCACTTCTAACCATTGTAATCACTATGTTGTTCTAAATAATCTAAAATAGCATCTGATAAACTATCTAAATCAGATAAGTGTTTATCGTACCATTTTCTTCTTACTTTTCCTTCACAGTATGCTAGTGCTCCTGCACCTATACCTACTACTGTGGTATCGAATGCTACTGTCAAAGAGCTAGCTAGAGTATTAATATCGCCTGAACCTAGTGCTGCTAGTCCTGGTCCTAATGGTATTAATGTACCCATTAATCCTAATGTTGGACCAATTCGTGTGATAATATCTGTTTTTTCTAGTTTATTATCTATTTTTTCTTCTTCATAGTCTACTAATTTACGTGCTATTGCTTCTCTTGATTTTTTAGTTAATGTAGTTGAATTAGCTATTTTTGATAATATTTGTTTATCTGACTTAGGTAGACCTGAATTAACTATTATATCATTTACGTTTTCTATAGAACTTGCATTATTAATATCATATATTATTTGTTCTATTTGTTCTACAGGAACTTTCTTTCTTGAACCATATTCTGCTATTACACTACCTAAATAAATTACTGCTAGTACAAATATTATTAGTAATATTATTAATACAGGTATTGTTAAGCTCTGGGAAATTATATCAAGTGTTTCTGTTAGAAAAGCTCCGCCTGTTACATTCAATGCCATTTAATCACCATATTAATTATTTTAGTATATCATCGTTTTTTCTATAATGAATAATACCAATAATTATTAGAACAACTACAAGTATTAGCATTATTATTATTTGAAGAATTTCAATGGTAATTTCTCTGAATTGATTACCTTGTATTGATAGGATACATGGAATAAGAAGTCCTTGTATTAAAAAATAAGCTCCCGTGTATATCATGAAATTTCCAAGACTTACTTGGTATGGTACATGTTTTGAAGCTGATTTTTTAGTTATGAAGTATGTAATTGTTATTATAGTAATTAATGTTATTGAAGCTATTATTTCGATACCTATAGTATTATAATTGATTGTTGGAACTAGATTTAGTATTGAACCAACAATTATTATTAGAAAACAAGGTGCTGGAGCTACTATATCTAAGACAAGTGATGTCTTAGTATCATTAGTATGTACTTTCCAATCTTTAATTCCAATTATTCCTATGATTATAAGGTATACTGCCATTATTAGGTATAATGTTATGCTGTTTAAATTCACGGTGTTTATTATTTGTTGTGAATAAACAGTGGCTATGGTTGTTAGTATAAATATACCTGTACCATATCCAATACTTACCAGAGCAAGTACTTTCTTTGATAATTTAGCAAGTCCTATCGCTAATCCAATATTAATACCAAATACAATTAGAGATAGTATAATATTAAATTGCCATAAAATGCCCATTATATCCATCGTTCATTCCTCTAAATATATTTTTTTAATATTATTAGTTCATAATTAGTTTGTTTCAATATCATGTTTTATTATTCTTTTTTTGTTTTATCTTTTCGTTTCATTAGGTATATTCCACATCCTAATCCAACTATTACTCCAATAATTAATCCAATAAGTAATGGTAATCCAAAGCTTGTAGTACTATTATTTTGTGAACTACTATCATAACTTTCAACTGCCTTAATACCATCTACTACTGTCTGGTTATTTACATCATCAACAACTTGTAATCTGTCAGATACTTCAGGATGTTTATTTAGAAAATCATGTGCAGTACTTTGGTAGGAGACTACTAAAATACTTTTATTAGTATTATTTAACATGTGTTCTAATTGATGTTCAACCTCATCATCTGAGGTAAATTTATATACACTAATATTTATTCCATTAGAATCTGCAATATCCTTTACTAATTGACCATTGGTATCATTTGCTATTACCATTTTATCAGCTGTTACATCAACTCCATGAGCGCTTACACCAGTAATGCCAACTAGTAATATAAAGCATACTACAAGTATTTTAATATATTTCTTATTCATCATAATTCACCTAATTTTTAGTAATTCTGGTTTTAATGATCTTATTGCTTCTACTATTAGAACATTTAAAATACCTTCAATAACTCCTATAAAGAGATAGAAGGGGATTAATGTTGCAAGAAGAGTATCAAAATTCATTGCTCCAGATATCATTAATATAGCTACCTGTGAAAATGTAGCACAAATTATTCCAATTAATGTAGCTAGAAATATAGCTATAGTATTACTTATCTCAGAGAATAATCTGTAGAATATGTCAGTACATATTGCGAGAATAAATCCCATAACTAGGAAATTAGCTCCAAGTGATGTTATTCCACCCATACCAAATAATAAGGATTGACCTAGTAGACTAACAAATGCTACCGGTATGGCTAATATAGGTCCTAATACTATGGATGTTATTGGAATAACAAAGAAATGTATTGGTATTCCCAGAGGGGAAGGTATGGATATAGCTGACAATAAAAAGGTACATCCTGCAAATATAGCAATTCTAACAATACTTTTCTCATTATTTTCATTTTTTGAGAAATAATAAAAGAAATATGCTAGAATTATTATTGTTATTATCCAGTAAATTATTGCTTGGTCCAATGGAATTATCCCATCAGGTAAATGCATAATTATAACCTCTTATATAATTATTATTCTAATTTTAATAAATCTGGAAATTAATTATTTTTTATATTTTCCAACTAATACAACAGCTACAAATGCTACAAGAAATGTTAAGATTAAAATCAATATATTAGTAAAAGATAAGAACGAATCAGTATTATCTGAGGTACTATTTGTATCATTACCAGTATCGTTTGTAGTGTTAGAAGTTACATTATTTGTTGTATTATTTGCATCAGTACTTGCAACTGCTGTGGGAATATCACTACTACCACTAGCTGATTGTCCATTTGATTCACTAGAACTACTATGTGTAGAACCACCAGAACTGGAACCAACTGAGCTAGATCCACCTGAAGTAGAACTACCAGAACTACTACTATATGATTTATGACTTGATGAACTACTGCTACTTCGTGAACTTGATGTGTGGCTAGATGAACTACCAGAGCTACTACTTGAACTTGAAGTTACTTCCTCTGGATATTCAGCACCATGTCCTGGGTGAGCTGTGACAATACTAAGGCTTCCAGATATAGTAATTATTAGAATCATTAAAAAAATTAGGAGTTTATTAGTTTTTTTAATTTTAATCACCTCATTAAAAAGAGAATAAAAAAAAATAGAATAAAGATTTTTATTCTACTTTTCTACTTCTTATATATCCATAACCGGATAATGCTCCAATTACACCAACTACTAATATGAAGTATGGTAGAGCGTTTGAATCACCATTAGCTTCATTTTCTTGTGAAACTTCATATGCTTTTCCACCAGGTGCTGCTTCTTGTCCAGCTTCATTAGAATCTCCTACTGTAGGTGTTCCTAACGTTGCTGTTGCAGCAGTAGTTGTACCTGGTGATTGTGTTCCAGTATTTGATGTTGAATAACTATTGGATGATGAACTTGAACCAGATGAAGATCCACCATTATTAGTTATTACAGTTGCATTATTATTTCTATTATGGTTTGTGTTTTTTTGTCCATTGTTATTTGAATTTGTATTAGTATTTGATTGTCCGTTTGTGTTAGTGCTTGTTCCACTGTTATTTGTTGGGTTATTTATTGGTGTTGTAAGTTTAATTGCTTCTTCTTTTGTTCTTTGTTTTATGCCTTGTATAAATGTTATTGCATTTGCATCGTCACCAGAACCAGATTTAAGTTTAGCATATTCATCTGCTGTAATCCATTTAGTTTCAGTACCTAGAATTGTGTTTCCTTCTATGATGTCAGGGTTATTCTCTCCTTTATATAAGGAAACAAATGCGTTAATTTGAGCTGCTCTTTTTGCATCTTTTGTAGCATATTTACTGGTATCTATTGTTGCCCATTTAAAGTTCATTATTACTGCACGACCAACATTTAACTTATTATCCCATATTACAAGAACTCCTTCTTCTGTTGCTCCATTTACATAGTCGGATTCTACATCAGATGATGTGAGTTTTTGATCCATGTAACTTCCTAAACCTGGTGATATACCAAGTAAGTATTCTATACTGTCATCTTTACAGTAGATACTTGAAGCTATGTAGAAGTATGATTCATTCTCGTTTAATGGATAGTTGTTTAGGATATAATCAGACATGAAAAATCCTGGCTGTACACCGGGACATGCGTGTCCATGGAATAAGAATGTACAGAACTGGTCAAAGTTTAGTTCATTAGCCCATGCATTTGTTAAACTTTGTATATTAAACCAGTTTCCATCAGGGAATATATAAGTTGATAATATATCTGATTCTTTAGTACTATTCAATGCTTTTATGTTGATATTGTATATGTGAGTTTCATTGTATGATGATACATAGAACGTATTGTTATTATCATTGTATCTTAGATATAATGCCATTAATTGGCCATCATCTTGTTTTAATACAAATGTGAACCATAATGGTTTCCACATTGGTCTGTGGTCAGGTAATAATGTTTGTCTAGTTAATCTAGCACCAAATACATCATATAATCCATCCCATACGGGGGTAGTACTTTGATGGTTTAGGAATGTGTAACCTGCAGTTGTTAATATTTCAAAGTTTGGCATTTCTTTTTCAAGGGTTACATTTAATTCTTTTTTAAAGTATTGTTTTGCTATATTACCTGCTCTTACTCCTATGTTTCTAAAGTCATTGTATGTTAAATTACCTTGTGTAGTCATAGTATTGTTACGTTTTGCTGTTGGTAATTTTAAATTTTTGATGTAGTTGTAATCTAATCCGTGTGCTTCTGTTGCTTTAATACGTATTTTTCCTGCATTAGTTGCGTTAGCTACTGCTGTAGGATAAGTGATATCATCAGTTAATCCAATTAAGTAATAATATTGTTCTTCTGTTAGGTTGTCTTTTTCAATTAATATTGATACTAAACTTCCAGGATTAGTATTTAATTTGTTAATCCACCATGTATTGTATTTTAATTCTTCTAAAGTTCCATTACCTGTAATACCAGTTTCTTTTATAAATAATTTCTTATTATCTTCAGAATTATATTTCATTACAACTATTGTACCTGAAGCATGATCTCCTTCTTCATAGGAATTTGTTTTATTATTATAAACTATTGTTCCAGGATTCCATCTTATGAAACCAATCATGTTACTGGTTGCACCAGTAGAAGTTGTATTGTATCCTACATATCCACTTTTTCCTGCAGTAGCATCTAGGAAGAATAATACAGCATCGTTAGCAGAGTCTCCAGGAATTCCTAATATTTTATATGATGTTTTATCACCAGGGTTTGCAAATGCTGGTGCAGTTTCTTTTATAGGTGGGTAATATTGTAGTAATGCTTCTGTAATAGTGTATCCACCAAGAGTACCTTCACAGATGTGTCCATGGAATGCTGCTTCTTGTAGTACTAGTGTGGAAACATTATCATACCATCCATTAGCTAGACTTGAAAATGAGTAAGCATTTTCGCCACCTACTGCTCTATAGAATGTATTCCATTCACTATGAGTCATATTTTCAGAAATTGTACCATAATATGAATATTTAGTTGATGCATTAAGGAATACCAGTGAAGTTAGTTTATTACCTTTTTTAATAACAAAACATGTGTCAATAGGATCATTTGCTGTTTGTCTTAACATTAACATGTTTCCTCTTCCACGAGTTACTGTTCCATTGCAATAATTAATGATTGCTTCCATTACATCTTCGGATGTTTTGTTATGGTATTTTGGAACACCTGCTGAAGTTATTACTAGTACATCATCTGCTGATGAAAATTTAAGTTTATTATCAGCTATAACTGCTAATTTTCTACCATAATTATAACTATCTGTAGCTTTTAAATTAAATACAAGACTTTGTGTTTTATTAACCGTGAATGTTTTGGTTTGGGATTTATATCCTGGTGCCGTTACAGTTATATTAAATGAAGAAATATTATTTGCATGATTTAATGTTACAGTATAGAAGTCTAAGTTTTTGTCGTAAACTTTACTGGAATTTACTTTAGTTGATTTATTTATATTTGTCATTGCTGTTACTGTAGGGTTAATATTAGAATCATCAGTATATTGGTATTTCACGCCTATGTTTATTTTATCTGTTGTATTATGATTATTGGTAGTGGTGGTAGTTGTTGGTGTTGTAGCTGTTTGAGTGTTAGAATTAGATGTTAAAGCTATGTCTGAACTAGATGTATCTGTAGTTGAGTTATTTGCTGCAGATACTGCACCGATTGTAATAAATAGTATTACTAGAAATATTCCTATAGCTTGTCTATTATTCATATTTAACCTCCTTTTAGTTTGTTTGATAAAAATATAACTAGTTATCTTAAAAAAAGTATATTGAATCATTATAATGTGAATTTATATTCCTTTTATTCTTTTTATTGAATATCATGAAACAATAGTATTACTTTTATTATATTTAGTAATAAATTTTTATCACTTAAATATTTGTCTTTAGAACATATATAAATAACTAATTTTAAGTAAAACTAAAAATAAACAAAATATAAGTAATAACAGAATGATAGAAGAATTTTTACAATAGATGTTCTTAATCATAAGATAATTTATAAAATGAAAAAAAATATTTAGGTTTATTTATAACGAACTAAATGAATTTTATAAATAAATAACTCTAAAAAAAATCAAGTAATACAGAAAAAATCTTGAAAAAAAAACATATTATATTCAAAAAAATAATAGAAAAATAAAAATTTGGCCTTGTAGAAAACCTATAATTTTATAATAAAAATCTTCATGAAAAATATC
>CAMOWA010000005.1 GCA_946628005.1 uncultured Caryophanales bacterium | reverse complement strand
ACCTTTGTTTGTTATTTATATAATAAATCGGTGAAATTTTAACTAATGTTTAACACTTATTTTATAGTTTTTCGAACTATTTTTTTGTTTTATCATAAGTTATATTGGTGAGGTTTATGTTTTTTGTTTCTACTTTTCATGATACTGTTATGCAATCTTTTATAGCTGGAACATTTACTTTTTTAGTTACTGTTTTAGGTTCTTCTTTTATTTTCTTTTTTAAATCTATTCATAAAAATCTAATGGACTCTATGTTATCATTATCTGCGGGAATCATGCTTGCTGCATCATTTTTTTCTTTACTAAATCCAGCTATTAAATTATCTAATGAATTAAAGATTTTAACTTGGTTCATAGTTCTTTTTGGCTTTATGATGGGCGCTTTAGCTTTATATTTAGGTAATTTAATAACTTCTCAATTATTGTTAAAAAGTGAAGAGGCTACTAGGATTAAACGTTGTATTTTATTATTTGGTTCTATTACCCTTCATAATATTCCAGAAGGTTTAGCTATTGGGGTAGCTTTTGGCTCTTTATCAAACTCTAACATATATGGTGCAATTGTCTTAACTTTAGGAATTGCTATACAAAATTTTCCTGAAGGAGCAGCTATTAGTTTTCCACTTAGAAGAGATGGTTTTTCCCGTTTTAAGTCTTTCTTATTTGGGGCATTGAGTGGTGTTGTTGAGCCTTTTTCAGCGGTAATTGGAGCTCTTTTAGTTATTAAAATCCGAATGATTTTGCCTTTTATTCTTTCCTTTGCAGCTGGAGCTATGATATTTGTTACTGTTTTTGATTTAATTCCCGAAAGCCAAAATAATTCTCATAATGACTTTATGACAATGGTTTTTATGATAGGTTTTTCTATTATGATGATTCTAGAAATTGTATTATAAAATATCCACAAATCTTGTGGATATTATTTTTTCTGTCTTAATTCTGAATGAGAAGATAATTTTCCTTCAAGTTTTTTATAAATACTATCGGCTCCAATAAAAGATAAAAAGCCAACCCATAAACTATTTGGAAATGTTACTTTTGTAAAAGTATTACAAAATAATATTCCAATAATTATATTTAAAGTTAATGAGAAAGCTTGGATATACTTACTACTTTTAAAAAATATTTTTGTTTTTTGTATAGTAGCACAAGTTATTGTACTTATAATTGTTGAAATAATTATTATTTCTTTTAAAAAGTTTATTTGTATCATTTTTCATCACATTGTATTATATGTGATATTTTTATTAAGTTTCCTTATTTTCAAATATTTCTTTAATTTTTAAAGCTATTTTGTATCCTTTTTTATAAAACTCATTAATATCCATGTTAACATAGTCTCGATGATAATGAATCTCTAATGTAATAGGCCCATTATAATTATTATCTTTTAATTTTTTTATAGTTTTATTCCAATCTATTGTTCCGTCAAAAGGCAATAAATGTTGGTCATCACTTTGATCATTGTCGTGTAAGTGTACAGCAAAAATTCTATTTTTAAATTTATTAAAATCAAACTCATCCTTAAAGTGAGCATGGTAATGTCCTGAGTCGAAGCATATTCCAACATTTTTGTTGTCAATATTTTCTATTATGTATTCTTGATAACCCTTTATTTTAGTGTTTTCAAACGCAACTTTTATATTTAAAGATTTAGCATAATCACATATTTCTTTTATTCTTTTGAGTCCAGTCTCATTATACATTGGTGCTTCACTTTTACTTGTTATATGCATTACTACCATAGGAATATTGTTTTCATAGCATATTTTTATATCATTTTTATATCTTTCTACAATGTTTGTCTCTTGTTCTATCCATATATCATTAATATTTTGATATCCTAGGTGAGCAAAAATAATATTTAATCCTTTTTTTCTAGCGTATTTTAATTGTTCTTCTTGGGAAACATCCCAATCTTTGTTATACCACTCTATAAATGCATTTTTAAATCCAGAATTACTTATTGCATCTATCGTGTCATAAATACTAACATTTTTATTATAATTACTAATTACTACAGCAGGTTCATACATATTATTTTCTCTCCTTTATATTCGTATTTTTCAATTTTTATTATTTCGTCTTCAACTCGTTTGAGTTTTATAAACATTTGTTTATTGCTCTACGCAAGTTATCAAATCATAATTAAATTTTTTTATTATATAAAATAGTACTTTCCACAAATCCAAGTTTATTATATAATTTGATAGCATTACTATTTTTTTCAAAGGCATATAGTTTAATATACGTGGCTACTTTTTCTTTTGACTTATTACTAGATTCTTGTATTAATTCTGTAGCTATTCTTTTTTTTCGATATTTATTTATCCACACATAAATGTTCAAAGAAAGAGACTTTTTCTTTATAATGGATACTATCTATTATATATCCATCAATAACGCCTGCTATCTTTTGATTCATTTCAGCTAGCAAAAAAATTTCTTTTCCTGATTTTATTTTCTTTCTAATGCTTTTTAATTGTTTATCATCAATAATATATTCATTGATTAAATTATCATCAAATGCTTTTTCTGTATCATATAATTGTTTATATAGAATAGTTATTGTATCACAATCATTTATTTTTGCACTTCTTGTTTTCATAAAACCTCCATATATGAAGCTATTATACTATAACTTATTCTTATTTATACTATAATAATTGTTTTTTTGAACATGACATTATCTCTCACTATATTAGATTTTTTTATCAAATTGATATGAATCAATCTTCTTTTCTTTATTAATATATTTTTTAGTTTCATGAACGTATTCCATTAATTGTAATTCATCTAATTTTTTTATATCTAATTTTGTCATACCATATATGATTGCTAAAATACCTTTTTCTGGAAATAAAATGAATATGGTCTGTCAATATATTGAAATAATTAATTCTCCTTGTAAGTTATAATCTAGTTATTTATCATGTAGTTTTTATTTTATTCATTGTCCATATAACTGGACTTATATGTTTTTAATAATACTTTAAATAATTTTCTATTAATCGATTTTTAACATATTTATTTTCATAATAATTAAAAGCATCCTGAACAATAACATTACCCAATTCTGTAATCATATTATTGTTAGAGAGCATTTTTTTCAGCTCATCTATGCCGAGTTTATCATATAGATATTTTATTGCTAAAAGACTTAAATTATATCCATCGTAATCCTTTGTTTCAAAATCACTACAATGATTTAGATTGTTTAAGTTTGGAATCTTTTTAGTGTTAGATTTAGTCATACTTAACCAATTTGAAAAATCCAAAGTCATTTCTTTATTTTTTTCACCAGAAAAAAATTGAGCCATTCCTTCATCAAACCAAATTATTCTATTTTGATTATTCTTTTTCAAAATTAATTCTTGATACATTATATGAAATAGTTCATGGGAAGCGCTATACTTTCTATGAATAAATGATGGTGTCCCTTCAATAATATTAGGCTGTATGAAAGCATTTATCATACCATTATCAAATGTTCCTTTAGCATATTCTGGTAAAGATTCCTTTTCTCCCCTTAATTCATAAATATAATTTCTAAAATCTTCTATATTGTCAAAATAATTAATTTGAACTTTTCTAAACTTATCTATATCAAATATTTTTTTATATAATTCTAATGATTCATTTAATACTATTTCTAAATCATTTGTAATATATTGTAAACTATCAGGTGAGTATAATGCAAAACTATTATTATCAAATTGTTTTTTTAACATAGTTATAGTCTCCTTTATAACAATTATAGCATAAACAAAAATTTGTAGCCTTTTGTCTTTTTTTCTATATTTATGTATCAAAAAAAGCTCGTAAATACGGTTTTTTTGAAACATATTGAAAGTATTCTATCTCTTTGTAAATTAGCGTCCCTTTATTTATGCTGGTTTACTGGCGATTTGTAGCCTACATAACAGGGCTCCAACGTTCTTATTGATATCTTAGTAATTTTTTACATATTTTTCAATTATATTATTGATTGTAGAACATTTGTTTGTTATAATATATCTTGGAACATTTAATAAGTTGGGTGGAGCCAATCTTCTAGATAAGAAGGGAGGCGAGAATATGAACAAGAAGGATTTTTTAATTCTATCTTTAGTAATTATTATCTTCCTTTTATTATTCTTACTATTTATAGTTTTAATATAAAAGAAATCCACCTAACTCAGCAATGATTTAGGTGGAAACATAAAATAAATTTATGGTAACACTCAACATAGCGATTATTAAGTGTTCCTTTTTTATTGTATGAAGTTTCCTTCATCTATATACACTATATCATAAAATTAGCCTTTTATCAAGTTTTATAAACTCTTATCATTATCAAGGTTATTTTTTACACATTCTTATCTAGTAAATCTCCATTGTTTGAAGAATCTGCATAGTCCCTCTTCATTTAATGATATTTGAAAAATACCATCTATTTCTTGTTTTGTATCATTGCTAGTCATTGTTCTTGTCATTTGCCAATTTACAATACATATTTTTTCATCAAATAATACAATTTTATATTTATAATCTATATCTTTTTGATTATCTGCAACTACATTCCATAAATTTATAACTTCATCAAATGAAGCACATGGAGCATCAATTGGATTCTCATAGTATTCAACATTTTTATCTAACGTTTCTAGTGTTCTTTTCCAATCTAATTCTTTCCATGATTCCATAAACTCTTTTGTCCAAGCATCATATTTCGTAAATAATTCATTCATAATTTTTCCTCTCATTACTTTATATCACAAAAATTGTTATTTTGTTCACCTAGCTGGTTCCACTAGCCTAAGATAAATAAAGGGTTTGCGAATTTTGTGTAGCCTACCTGTAGCCTACTTGTATCCTACGGTCTCTAAAAAGTGTATATTTTTAATATTTAGGCATCAAAAAAAGCCCGTAAATACAGACTTTTTGAAACATTGAAATAAGTATTTCCTATCTCTTTGAGAATTGTGGTGCACGACGTGCTTTCTTTAATCCTGGTTTTTTACGTTCTTTCTTACGTGGATCTCTAGTTATAAATTTAGCTTGTTTTAATGGCTTTCTATAACTATTTTCAGAATCTGCAGGAGTTGTTTTATCATAGTCTAATAAAGCTTTAGTTATTCCATGACGAATAGCTCCTGTTTGTCCGCTGTATCCTCCTCCACTTACTTTAGCAGTAACATCAAACATATCTTTTGTATTTGTTAATTCTAATGGTTGCATTAAATCCATAACACATATTTCATTTGGAAAATATTCGTTTACGTCTCTACCATTAACTGTTATTTTTCCAGTACCTGGGGTTAATGTAACTCTTGCTACACTAGTCTTTCTATGACCAGTTCCTATATAAACATTTTTCTTTTCTTTTGCCATCTCTTAACCCTCCTACTTAACTTCAAGCACTTCTGGTTTTTGTGCTTCATGTTTGTGTTCACTATTTGCATATACAAATAATTTTTTGTACATTTGTCTTCCTAGTCTATTATGAGGAAGCATTCCTTTTACTGCTCTTTCCATCATTTCTTCAGGATATTTTTCAATCATAGTCTTTGCTGATCTTTCTCTTAAACCACCTGTATACATTGAATGATTATAATACATTTTATTTTCTAACTTATTTCCAGTTAATTTAACTTTATTAGCATTAACAATAATAATATAATCTCCACAATCAATATGTGGTGTATAAGTTGGTTTATTTTTTCCTCTTAAGTATGTTGCTGCTAAACTTGCAACTCTACCTAAAGATTTTCCTTCTGCGTCGATTACATACCACTTACGCTCAACTGTTTCTTTTTTTTGCATATAACTTGTCATATTATTTCTCCTTTTACGTTAATCTGTTTTTCCCAGGAACAGATTAAGGTGGGATATTAAATGTACCGATTATGATTATACTAAAAAAAGTATTAAAAATCAATACTTTTTTCTTTTTTTATAATATTCTTATAGAGTTTTTGTAACTTGTTTTTCATTATCATCTGAATCTATTATTCCATATGCTTCACAGTATTTTGCTAATTCCTCATCTGTTAAATTATCAAATAATGCTTTAGCACCATAATATTCTCGACGATTTTCTTCAATTGTTCTTTCATTTTGTCCAAGTGCAAATACTGTTGATGCTGATGTAGCAAAAGAAGAAAACGCTGATTTTAAGAATGAATTTCTTCTTTCTTTTCTCTTTGCTACTTTTTCTTCTTGTGTTAATTCCTTTTTCTTACTCATTTTGCCCCCTCCTTCTCTTATTTTCTTTTTTTAAAAGAATTCGCATTTCACTCATAAATTGTTCTTGGTTTTCTTCACTGACCATATCATTTAGCTCATCTAATGTGGGACAGTTTAAACTTCTTGTATCTCCCATTTTTTTATCTATTAATTCTGCAATAGTTGGATATGTACTTAAAAATTTCTTGCTTTCTCTTTCTTCTCTTTTCATAAGCATAGGTTCCACTTGTTTTAGTCTTTCAATATTTTGTTTTTGTAATTCTATACATAAATAGTTTATTGCAGTAAACAGAAGTTGAAATACTGTTATAACATCAAGTGTTTTATTATCTTTTTTTATAGTTTTCAAAGTTGCTAAAATTGCTAAGTTAAAAATATCATTTTTTAAGGCACCTAAATGAACTTGTTTATTCCATTCTAGATAGCTAATAAATTCTTTCGGAGATGATAGTCCTATATGATAATTAATTAACTGATTAGAATTAAAGCCATTTCTTAGTTTCAATTTTAATAATTTTGCATTTTTAATAATCTCTTTTTTTTCTTTTTCATCTTCTATTTCTGCAAGTTGTCTTCTTGTATTTATATCAATTTCTTGTTCTAGCTTTTCAAGATAATTTGGCATCACTTTTTTAATAATTTTAAACTCATTTTCTTCTACAAGCATTAAAAATTTTTGAAAGATTTGCAACTTTCTATTTTTTTTATTTTTCCCCTGATTATTCATCTTATCTCTCCTAATGTTGTATATTATACCACATTTGTTGTTTTCTGTCAATTTAATCCTTTTTATAGTATATTTTTGTCAAATATAATCCTTCTGGAGGAGCGGTTTTTCCACTTTTTTTTCTATCTTTACTTTCTAATATTTTTTCCACATCTTTTGGGGATAATTTATTTTCACCAACTCTTATTAAGATCCCAACCATATTTCTTACTTGATATCTTAGAAAGCCATTTCCTTCAAAAGTAATCTTTATTATATTATCTTCTTGTTGTATTTTTGCTTTATATATTGTTCTTATACAGTTTTCTTTTTCTTTATTATCCGTTACGAAAGCCCGAAAATCATGAGTTCCAATGAATACCTTTATTGCTTCTTTCATTTCATCTATATTTAATTGATAATTATACTGAAATACATAGTTCCTTTGTAATGGATTATATTCTCCTATATTAATCAAATACTGATATTCTTTTTTTTCTACATTATATCTAGCATGAAAATTGCTATCTACTATTTTTGTCTCAATTACATGAATATCATTTGGTAAATTACTATTTAAAGCTCTTTTTAGTTTTGCTTCAGTAATATTAATTTCTAAATCTGCATGTGCATATTGACATAAAGCGTGGACTCCCTTATCTGTTCTTCCTGTAGCAACTAATGGAGTTTTTTTATTATTATTAACTTTTTTTAAAGCAAGTTCTATATTTTCTTGTATTGTATTTTTATTCTTTTGAGTTTGAAAACCTGAATAATTTGTTCCATCATATGAAAATTTTATTAAAAATCGCATTTTGTCTCCTTATACATGTTTATATATATCTTTTAATATATCCCTTACATCATTGTGATATTCTAATTTGATTTTTTTTTCTTTTTTTGCTTGATAAGTAAAATCTATTATTGGGGGAATAGGTATTTTATTCTTTATTAAATATTCTATTTTCTGAACTATCTCATTTGTTTTGCCTTCAATTAGAATTTTATTATTTTTTATTATTATTAAATTTGTACTATATTTAAATAGATTTTCTATATCATGAGAAATCCAAATAAATGTTTTATTATATTGTTCTTTCATTCTTTGAATTAGCATCCATATTTTTTTAGAAGTTTTTAAATCATAATTTATAAATGGATCTTCCATTATTATTAATTCTGGATTTGATAATAATGCTATTGCGAATTGTATTTGTTTTGTTTCTGATGAAGATAACGTACATAATTGTCTATCTAAATAATCAGAAGTTAATCCTACAATTTTTAAAGAATCTAATATTTTCTTTTTTGGATTTTTTAAAATAATATTTTTTTCTATTATCATATAATACATTAATTCATATACTCTAGTTTGATAGTATTTTCTAAAATTATTTTCTACAATACTTGTTTTTTTCTTAATTTCATTTAGATCATCATTTGTTATTTCTTTTTTATTAATTTTTATTTTTCCATCTATTGGTTTATTAAAGTGCATAATTTTCATTAATATTAAAGAATCTAAACAATATATCCCATTTATTTCATTATTCTTTATGGTAAAATTAAACTCCTTATTATCTTTTCTTAACTTATCAAATATTATTTCCATATATCATTTATTATCCCTATATTATCAAGTTTAATTTCATTTAATAAGTTATAATCTTTTAATTTTACCGATAAATCAATACAAAATGGAAGATTTAAACCAATTTTATTAATAATATTATCCTTTTCAAAAATTATATTAGGTTTGCCTTCTAGTTCAACTTTTCCATTTTTTATGATATAAATATAATCACTATCTATTATTTCATCTAAATGAATTGTTGTAATAACAATAGTTAAATCATTATCTTTTTGATATTTTTTTAAGTATGTAATAATTTTCATTGTATCTTCTTTTAAAAATTCTTCTAAGTTATCCAATAATAGTATTTTAGGCTTTTTTAATAAAGCTATGATAATTTGAATTAAAACGATTTCTTTAGTAGTAAGATTACTTTCATTCTTTTTTAAAAGATTCCTTATTTTTAATTCTGCTATTATTTTATCAATTTCTTCTTGGTTTCCATAGTTTAATAATTCATCTTGAACAGAATATTCATGAAATACTATTTCTAATGGTATTACGCATTGTACTAATTTTGAGTATTCTTCTATTAAATAGTCATTGATATCACAATTTCTTATTTTTATGTTATTATCTGTTATTATAGTTCTGCTTAAAATTCTAATTAGTGTTGTTTTACCACAATTATTTGGACCTGTGATTGCAGTAAAACTATGTTCTTTTATTGATATATTTAAGTTCTCAAATATATTTTGATATTTAAAGTTTTCTATTTTTATAATATCTGACATATTTCCCCCTAAATGTACATAAAAGCCAACTATTGGCTGGCTTTTTTTCTCTTTTGAATATTATATGTTATTTTTAATAAGAATTTATCTGATAAAAATCTAGTGAAAAATTTTGATAATTTCATTTTAAATCCTGGTATTATTAAAAGCTTTTTCTTAAACATTTGATCTATAGCATATCGCGCTACAAACTTGCTTGATAATGGTTTTACTGCAAATTCAACACCAGCAACATTATTAAAATTTGTTTGAACAGGTCCTGGACATAAAACCGATACGTGAACTTTCGTTTTCTTCTTTTTTTCTTCATAATATAGGGCTTCTGTTAGTTGATAAACATATGATTTGGTAGCATAGTATGTACTCATTAATGGCCCTGGCTGAAATGCTGCTGCCGATGAAACGTTTAATATATAGCTTTCTGTATTACGTGACTCCATGTCTTTTACAATATACTTCGTTAATATATGTACAGCTTTTATATTTGTATTAATTAATTCAATGTCCTTATTAATATCTGTATCTGTTAAATATCCAAAATCACCTAATCCGGCATTATTTATCAAGATATCAATATTTTCTTTTTTGGCAATAATATATAATTCTTTTACGCGTTGTTCATTTGATAAATCCGCAACAATTATAGTTACTTTGGTTGGCAATTGTTCTTGTATTTCTTCTAGTTTTTCTTTGTTTCTTGCAACCAATATTAATTCTATTTTTTTTGTTGATAAATATTTTGCCATATCTAGTCCTATACCTGAGGTTGCTCCAGTAATTAATGCTTTCATATAATCACCCGTTTCTTTATTTATTATAACAAATAATATAAGGATTTTCTAGATGATTTTCTAAAGAAAAAACAAGTATTTCTACTTGTATTTGTTATTCTTCGACAAATTTGATAATTGCCATTAAGGAATTATCTCCTATTCTTTCAGAAGTTTTAAGAATTTGTGTGTATCCCCCATTGCGTTTTTCATATCTTTTTGCTAAATCATTGAATATTTTATCAACAACTTTTTTATCATTGTGTAAAAATGCAAGGGCTTTTCTTCGAGAAACTAAGTCTCCTTTTTTTCCATAGGTAACCATTTTTTCAGCAAATTTACGAAGTTCCTTAGCTCTTGTTACTGTTGTTGTAATTGATTCATTTTCAACTAGTTGTTTTGTTAAAGTAGCCATCATACTTCTTCTATGCTTGTTATCTCTACCTAATTTTCTATATGCCATAGTTTTTCCTCCTTTTTTTAGTCATCATCACGTAGAACTAATCCCATATCTCTGATTTTGTCTAATACTTCTTTAAGGGATTTTTTTCCTAAGTTACGGATTTTCATCATATCAGATTCACTCTTATTTACTAGGTCCTGTAGTGTATGAATTCCTGCTCTTTTTAAGCAGTTATATGCACGAACTGAGAAATCTAAATCCTCAATTGAAGTTTCCAAAGCTTTAACTTTTGGATCTTCTGTTTTTTCTATCATCATACCACTTACATCAGCAATTGATGATAAATCTGTTAAAATTTGTAGATGTTCAATTAATATACGTGATGCTAAAGCAATTGCTTCTTCTGGCTTAATAGAACCGTTTGTCCAAACATCCATAATTAATTTATCATAACTTTCATCTTGCCCAACACGAGCATTTCCAACCTCGTATGACACTCTCTCAATTGGAGAATAAAGTGAATCAATTGCTATTTCACCAATTTTATTAATTTCATGAATTTTTTTATTTTCTTCACTTTTTACATATCCGCGACCATTTGTTATAGTCATTTCCATATCAAGTGAGCCGCCTTTTGATATTGTACAGATAACTTTATCTTGGTTTATTATTTCAATATCTGCATCATGTTCAATATCTGCAGCAGTAACTTCGCCTTCTTTATTTGTCTTAATATAAACTTTTTTTTCTTCGTTTGAATTATTTTTAAAAACAAGGCCTTTTAAATTTAAAATAATTGTTGTTACATCTTCATATATACCATCAATTGTTTGGAATTCATGTTGAACTCCTTCAATTTTGATACTACTTATTGCACTTCCAGGAAGAGATGATAACATTACTCTTCTTAACGCATTACCAATTGTTGTACCAAATCCTCTTTCTAATGGTTCTAGTTCAAATCTTCCATAAAAATTATTTTCAATTGAATCTGTTATTTTATATATTGGTTTTTCAAATTGTAACATGAAACTAACCTCCCTTTACTTTTTTCACGAACTATTATCATTTATTACCCTCTTGGACGTTTTGGTGGACGACATCCATTATGTGGGATTGGTGTTACATCTACAATTGATGTAACTTCTAGTCCTGCTGTTTGTAATGAACGGATTGCTGTTTCACGTCCTGGACCAAGTCCTTTTACACGAACCTCAACTTTGCGCATTCCCATATCATATGCTGCTTTTCCTGCAGCTTCTGCTGCCATTCCAGCTGCAAATGGTGTTGATTTTTTACTTCCTTTAAATCCAATTGCTCCAGATGAAGCCCAACTAATTACATTCCCATCCTTATCTGTTATTGTTGTTATTGTATTATTAAAAGTTGAATGAATATGAGCAATACCTTCTGGTACATTCTTTTTAACTTTTTTCTTTCTTGTTTTATAAGCCATAAGTCTTACCTCCTTTATTATTTAACTAAACTTTTTTCTTATTTGCTACTACTTTTCCTTTACCCTTACGAGTACGAGCATTACGATTAGTTCTTTGTCCTCTTACAGGTAATCCTTTCTTATGACGAGTTCCTTCGTATGAATTAATTTCCATTTTTGTTTTAATGTTCATACTTACTTCACGTCGTAAGTCTCCTTCTGTTAAATGTTTATTTATTTCATCACGAATCTTAATAAGATCATCTTGAGATAAATCTTTTGTTTTTGTAGCAGGATTTATTCCTACTGCTTCACAAATTTGTTTTCCTAAGCTTCTTCCAATACCATAAATATATGTTAATGAAATACATATATGCTTATCATTTGGAATGTCTACACCTTTAATACGTGCCATTCAATACACCTCCTATTAATTATCCTTGAACTTGTTTATGCTTTGGATTTTCACAAATAATTCTAATTTTTCCTTTTCTTCTTACAACTCTGCATTTGTCACAGATTGGTTTAACAGATGCTTTTACCTTCATTTTTATCCCTCCTATTAATTACGATAGGTTTTTTATTTTCTATATGTTATGCGCCCATGTGTTAAATCATAAGGCGAAAGTTCTATCATTACAGTATCCCCTGCTAGAATGCGGATAAAATTCATTCGCATTTTACCAGAAACATGGGCTTCTACAATGTGTCCGTTTTCCAACTGTACTTTAAATTTTCCACCTGGAATTACTTCAATAACTTTCCCCTCTAACTCAATTGTATCTTCCTTAGCCATCTCTTCACTCTCCTGTGTAAGATTAATAATTGTATCCATCAAGAAGGGTATCCCTTCTTGTTTTGATACTTTGATACATCTATTTGCTAATTATTTCATCTATTTTAGCAAATATGTTTTCGACACTATCGTTGCCATTTACTTCTATTAAAGCTCCTGCGTGTTTATAATGTTCAATTATAGGAGCAGTCTTTTCTATATATGTCTCATATCTTGTTTCAAATGATTCTAAGTTATCATCACTTCTTTGGTATAGTTTACCTCCACAAATATCACAAATAGAATCTACCTTTGGAGCTTTATCTTCATCATTAATATTATATATTGCATTACACTTTTCACAAGTTCGTCTTCCTGTAATTCTTTTTTCTAATGTTTTTTTATCAACGTTAATTAAGATTACATTACCAATATTATATCCAAGCCTATTTAATATTTTATCATACTCAAATGCTTGTTCAATATTTCGTGGAAAACCATCAATTATAAATCCATTTTTACAATCGGCTCTTTTTAATCTATTTTCTACTAATTGATATGTAATATCATCTTTTACAAGTTGTCCACTTTGTAATGTTTCATAAACATATTTTCCGATTTCACTATCTTCTTTTGATATTTCACGTAATATTTCTCCTGTTGATATATGAGGAATATGGTATTTTTCTACCATTAATTCCGCTTGTGTCCCCTTTCCAGCAGCTGGTGGGGCAATAAACATAATATTCTTCATATTTACCTTCTACTATAACCTCTTTTATAACTTCTTGTTAAAATACTTCCTTCAAGTTGTTTATACGTTTCAAGTGCAACACCAACTACAATTAATAATCCAGTTCCTCCAATAGATACCGTTGTAGGCAAACTTGTTAATTTTGCAAAAATAATTGGTAATCCTGCAATTATAACAAGAAAAGTTGCTCCTAAAACTGTTAATCTAGTTAATATTTTACTTACATATTGTTTTGTCTCTTCTCCTGGTCTTATTCCTGGGATATATCCACCATTATCCTGCAAGTTTTTTGAAAATTCTTCTGGCTTTAATTGTATAAATGTATAAAAATATGCGAAGAAAAATATAAAAATGACATATAAAGCAAATCCGACTGGAGTAGTATATGTTAAATACTTCTGAACAATCAATGTAAATGTATCATTTTTTACAACTTGAGCAATAATTCCTGGAATCGATAATAAACTTGAAGCAAAAATTACTGGTATTACTCCGGCAGAATTTATTTTAATAGGCATAAAGCTCTGTGAAGCTCCATAAGCACTCGTTGATTTATTTGCGTATTGAATTGGTATTCTTCTTTCAGATTCTTGTACAAATATCATTCCAATTACTATTGCAAAGTATACAATAACAAATAAAAGAAATTTAATAACGCCTAATGTAATAACCTGAGCAGTTCCTTCAAATGTAACAAGGGAAGTAAATGCAGTTATAAACATCTGTGGAAGGGTTGCAATGATACCTGCCATAATAATTAAACTTAAACCATTTCCTATACCTTTTTGGCTCATCTGATCACCCATCCATAATAAGAATGATGTGCCAGCTGTTAATACTGTAGCAATATACATATATTGCATTGGGTTACTCGTTTTTCCTAAAAAGGCAAAAGCAAAGGCATATCCTTCTACAAAAGCAAAGGCAATTCCCATATATCTTGTTATCTGATTTATTTTTTGTCTTCCTGTATGACCTTGCTTACTTAATTCAGTGAAATATGGAAATATATCCATTTGTAGAAGTTGAGTTATAATCGAAGCTGTTATGTATGGCATTACTCCTAAAGCAAAAATTGAAAAATTTTTTAATGCTCCTCCACCTATTGTATTAATTAATTCTAAAAAGCCTAGATTTTTTGTTAAATCTTCTGTTCCGGGCACTCTAATTGAAATACCTAAAATAAAAATTGTCAAACACATTAATGTAAAATATATTCTATGTCTTAAATCTTTATTTCCAGAAGTAAATAACTCTTTCATCGTTTTAAACATTTTTAGATCACCTCGGCTTTACTTCCTGCCTCTTTAATCTTTTCTAATGCACTTGAAGAAAATCTATTTGCTTGAATAGTAATTTTCTTTTCTAATTTTCCATTACCAAGTATTTTTATTCCATTATACTGTTTTTTTACTAATCCAGTTTCTTTCAATAAAGCTGGAGTAATAACTGTACCATCATTAAATCTATTTAAGTCTTCAATATTTATAGTTGCATAAATAGTTTTAAATTTGGCATTTGTAAATCCTCTTTTAGGAATTCTTCTATATAGTGGTAATTGCCCACCTTCAAATACAGCACCGATACTTACACCACTACGGGCTTTTTGACCTTTTTGTCCACGTCCACCTGTTTTTCCAAGACCACTACCTGGACCGCGTCCTCTACGTTTTTTTCTGTGTGTAGCACCGATATTTTTTTCTAATTCATGTAACTTCATTATCCTAATATCTCCTCTACAGTTTTTCCGCGAAGAGCAGCTACTTGCTCTGGTGTCCTTATTGATTTAAGGGCAGTCATAGCAGCTCTTGCCATATTTAATTTAGTTCTTGCTCCTAGTGATTTAGAGACAACATCACGAATTCCTGCTAATTCTAAGATAGCACGAACAGATCCACCAGCAATAACACCAGTTCCGGCAGCAGCTGGTTTAATAATTACTCTAGCAGCTCCTGCATAACCGATTGCTTCATGAGCAACTGTTCTTCCATCGATTAGAGGGATTGTGATAATATTTTTATTTGCATCTTGAATTGCTTTTTTGATTGCATCAGGTACTTCATTTGCTTTTCCAATACCTAATCCAACTTTTCCTTTACGGTCACCAACAACTACGATTGCAGAATATCTTCTTTGACGTCCACCTTTGTTAACTTTAACAACGCTTTTAACATCAATTACTAATTCTTCAAATTGTTTTTCGTTGCGGTTGCTCATCTTTCTTTGCATATTACCCTCCTATTAGAATTCTAATCCATTTTCACGTGCAGCATCTGCTAATGCTTTAACACGTCCATGATAAAGGTATCCTCCTCTATCAAATACTACTTTTGTAATTTTAGCAGCTTTAGCTTTTTCTGCTATTGCTTTTCCTACAATTTTAGCTGCTTCTACATTACTTCCATTTTCTATTTTTAGATTTTTTTCTAATGAGGAAGCAGATACAAGAGTAGTTCTCGTTTCATCGTCAATGATTTGTGCATATATTTCTTTATTTGAACGATACACACATAATCTTGGTATGGCACTATTTCCCATCATTGTTCTACGAATTCTTTTATGACGAGATATACGCATACTATTACGTGATTCTTTTTTTATCATATTTTTCTTCTCCCTTCTACCTTATTAAGCAGCTTTCTTTCCTTCTTTACGACGGATATGTTCATCTTTATAACGGATTCCTTTACCCTTATATGGTTCTGGTTTTCTTACTTTTCTAATATTGGCAGCAAATTCTCCAACCAATACTTTGTCAATTCCTTTAACTGTAATTTCAGTATTGCTAACTGATTCTACTGTAATACCTTCTGGAATATCCATGTTTACTTGATGTGAATATCCTGCACTAATAACTAATTTTTTTCCTTGAACATTGAAACGATATCCAACACCAATTATTTCTAATCCTTTTTGATAACCCTCTGTAACACCTATAATCATATTTGTTATAAGGGCATTCATTGTACCATGATTAGCTTTATATTCTTCACTTATTCTTTCTAATTTTATTTCGGAACCATCTATATTCATAGATATTCCTTCTAACATTGGTTGCGTTAACTCTCCTTTTGGACCTTTTACAGTAACTATATTATCTTTTTCTTCTACTGTTACTCCAGCTGGAATAGTTATAATACGTTTTCCTATACGGCTCATAATGACACCTCCTATATCTCATTTTAAATTTACCAATTTTATCTTGGGTTTCAAATTATCATTGCCCTTATTACCAAATATATGCTAAAACTTCTCCACCTAGATTTTCCTTACGTGCTTCTTTATCAGTCATAATACCTTTTGAAGTTGATATAATAGCTATTCCTAATCCATTAAGAACTTTTGGAATTTCTTCACATTTAGCATAAACTCTTAATCCAGGCTTAGAAATTCTTTTTAAACCTGTAATTGCACTTTCTTTTTTATTTGTATACTTTAATTTTAATAAAATTGTTCCTTGAGCATTATCTTTCGTTATTGAATAGTCATTGATAAAGCCTTCATCTTTTAATATTCTAGCTATCTCTTTCTTAATATTAGAAGCAGGAACTTGTACTTCTTCGTAGTGCATACTATTTGCATTACGAATTCTTGTTAACATATCTGCAATTGCGTCTGTAACTACAGCCATTTAATATCCTCCTTTCCAACTACCAACTTGATTTTTTAACCCCTGGTATTTGTCCTTTATAAGCTAATTCACGGAAGCAAATACGACATATTCCGAATTTACTCATTACTGCGTGAGGTCTACCACAACGAGAACATCTTGTATATTCACGTACTTTATATTTTTGTGGTCTATTAGCTTTTACTATCATACTTTTCTTTGCCATAATATTCCTCCCATATTACTTTCTAAAAGGAATTCCAAGTCCATTTAATAAGTCAAATGCTTCTTCGTTTGTTTTTGCTGTTGTAACAAATATAATATCCATACCACGTACTTTTACAACATCATCATAATCAATTTCTTGAAAAATTAATTGTTCTTTAATTCCCATTGTGTAATTTCCTCTACCATCAAATGCTTTAGGACTTACTCCACGAAAATCTCTTACTCCAGGAAGTGAAATTGTAATTAACTTGTCCATGAAGTTATACATATTTTCTCCTCTTAAAGTAACTTTGCATCCAATTGCTTGCCCTTCTCTAACTTTAAATCCAGCAATTGATTTTTTTGCTTTTGTAATAACAGGTTTTTGTCCAGATATTTTTGTTAAATCTGCAACAGCTGCATCTAATAATTTTGAATTTGATGTCGCATCTCCTACACCCATATTAATTACTATTTTTTCTAATTTTGGAACTTCCATTATTGACTTATAATTGTATTTTTCCTTTAAACTTGGAACTACTTTATCTAAGTATTTCTCTTTTAGGCGGTTCATAAATACCCTCCTTCCAATTAATCAATTTTTGAATTTGATTTTTTTGCAATTCTTACTTTTTTGTTTGTTTTTTCGTCAGTTGTATGTCCTATTCTAGTTCTTTTTTTAGTTTTAGGATCAATTATCATAACATTTGAGGCATCAATTGGTGCAGCAACATCAATTATTCCTCCTGTTTCATTTCCTGTTGGTTTTTGATGCTTCTTTACTATGTGAACACCTTCAACTATTACTTTGTTTTCATTTTTTAATGTTTTAACAATTTTTCCTGTTTTACCTTTGTCAGAACCAGCGATAACTACAACTTCATCTCCTACTTTAAAGTTCATATTTATCCTCCTCTTATAGTACTTCTTTTGCTAAAGATACAATTTTCATGTAATCTTTATCACGAAGTTCTCTTGCTACTGGTCCAAAAATACGAGTTCCTACTGGACTCTTGTCATCACGAATGATAACACAAGCATTGTCATCGAACTTAATGTAACTTCCATCTTCACGACGAACGCCTTGACGACTACGAACGATAACTGCTTTTACAACTTTTCCTTTTTGTAGTGGTGAGTTAGGGATGGCGCTTTTAACAGTTCCAACTACAACATCACCAATGTTACCTGTTTTTACTTTGCTTCCACCTAATACACGAATTATTAATAATTCACGTGCACCAGAGTTATCAGCAACCTTCATACGGCTTTCTTGTTGTAACATAGATTATTCCTCCTTCTCATCTAAGCGTTAAATAATAACTGCTTCTTTTACTATTTCTTTTAAATAGAAATGTTTTGTCTTTGATAATGGTCTAGTTTCAACTATACGAACAGTATCTCCAACTTTTGCTATATTTTTTTCATCATGTACACAATATTTTTTTGAGCTTTTAACTCTTTTGTGATATAACGGATGGTTTTTATAAGTTTCAACTAAAACAGTGATTGTTTTATCATTTGATGCGCTTACTACTTTTCCAACTACTTCTTTTTTATTTTTCTTTTCCACTTACTTTCCCTCCTACTCGTTTATCTCGCGTTCTCTTAGAACGGTTTTCATTCTTGCAATGGTATGTCTTAAATCTCTGATTCTAGAAGGTTTTTCTATTACTCCTGTTGCTTTTTGAAAACTTAAATTAAATAATTCTTCTTTAAATTCAACAATTTTTGCATTGATTTCTTCTGTTGATAATTCTCTTATTTCATTAACCTTCATTTGATTCACCACCATTTTCTTTCATTACAAATTTAGTTGCAATTGGAAGTTTATGTGATGCTAAACGTAATGCTTCCCTTGCAGTTGCTTCATCTACGCCAGCAATCTCAAACATAATTTTTCCTTCTTTAACTACTGCAACCCAACCTTCAACATTTCCTTTACCTTTACCTTGTCTAGTACCAATTGGTTTTTTAGTTAAAGGCATATGTGGAAATATATTTATCCAAACTTTTCCACCACGCTTCATGTAACGAGTCATTGCAACACGAGCAGCTTCAATTTGGTTAGCAGTAATCCAAGCACCTTCTTTAGCTTGAAGACCATATTCACCAAAAGTTAATTCTCTATTACCACGTGATCTTCCTTCGTAAGGTAATCTATGAACACGACGATATTTTGTTCTTGACGGTATTAACATAATTAATTACCTCCTTTAGCCTTACTGTTCTTTTTATTAAGGATTTCTCCTTTATAAATCCATACTTTTACTCCGATTTTTCCAAATGTAGTATCTGCTTCTGCTGTTGCATAGTCTACATCTGCACGAAGTGTGTGTAGAGGGATTGTTCCTTCAGTATATCCTTCGCTACGTGCCATATCAGCACCGCCTAATCTTCCAGATACACTTGTTTTGATTCCTTTAGCGCCTGCTTTCATTGCGTTTCTAATTGCACGTTTTTGAGCCATACGGAATGATGCTCTATTTGTTATTTGATTTGCAATAGAATCTGCTACTAATTGAGCATTTAAATCAATTTTCTTGATGTCAGCAATTGATATTTGAACATTCTCACCTGAAACCTTAGATAGTTGTTTTTTTAACTTTTCTATTTCTTCTCCACCATGTCCAATCATAACACCTGGTTTTGAAGTATGAATTACAACTTCAGTTTTTTTAGCTGTTCTCTCAATTTCAACTTTCGCAATTCCAGCATTTTTTAAATTTTTTTCTAAATATTCTCTAATTTTAATATCAGTACTTAAATATTTAGCAAAATCTTTACCATTGCTGTACCATTTTGCTTCCCAGTCCTTATTGATACCAAGTCTTAGTCCATTAGGATTTACCTTTTGTCCCATTTTGTAACCTCCTTATTAGTTTTTTGTAGCCACTACTATAATAATGTGACTAGTTCTATGATTTCTGTGTCCTATATGTGAACGTGAATCAAAAAAGTGACGTTTCATTACAGGACCGGCATCGACTCTTGCTTCTTTTACATATAAGTTTGAAGCATTTTCACCGTTATTATTTACCGCATTTGCTATTGCAGAGTTTAATACTTTTTTTGTTAATCTAGATGCTTTATTGTTAACATTTTCTAGTATAGATAATGCTTCACTTGTATTTTTTCCACGTATCATATCTGCAACTAAACGTGCTCTAATAGGTGAAATTCTTAGCCCTTTAGCAATTGCTTTTGCTTCCATATAATTATCCTCCTAGTCATTTTTTATTTCTTTTTGTCTGAACCATGTCCACCACATTTACGTGTTAATGCAAATTCACCTAATTTATGTTCTACCATATCTTCTGTTACATATACTGGAATAAATTCTTTTCCATTGTGTACGGCAAATGTATGTCCAATAAAATCAGGGAATATAGTGGAACGGCGTGACCATGTTTTAATGACTTCTTTTTTTCCAGATTTATTCAATTCTTGAACCTTTTCTAATAATCTTTTAAATACATAAGGCCCTTTTTTTAAACTTCTTGCCATTTCTTAATCATCCTTTCCTATTTACTTCCACGACGACGTACTATGAACTTGTCAGATTGTTTTTTCTTACGTGTCTTTAATCCAAGTGCAGGTTTACCCCAAGGTGTCATTGGTGCTTTACGTCCTACTGGAGCACGTCCTTCACCACCACCATGTGGATGGTCATTTGGATTCATTACAGAACCACGTACTGTTGGTCTTATTCCCATATGACGTTTACGTCCTGCTTTACCTATTTTTACTAGTGAGTTATCTTCATTTCCAACAACTCCTATAGTAGCCATACAACTACCAAGTACTTTTCTTTGCTCTCCACTTGACAAGCGAATCATTACATAATTGTCTTCACGTCCTAATATCTGTGCAGATGCACCTGCGGATCTCGCAAGCTCTCCACCTTTTCCTGGACGTAATTCAATGTTATGAATCATTGTACCAACAGGTATATTAATAATTGGTAGTGCATTCCCAACCTTGATATCTACATTGTCTCCAGATTCAATTGTTGTCCCAACAACTAAACCTTTAGGGGCAATGATATATTTCTTTTCTCCATCTGCGTAGTTTATAAGTGCTATATTTGCAGTTCTATTTGGATCATATTCAATACTTGCTACCTTTCCAGGAACGTTTTTCTTATTTCTTTTGAAATCAATGATACGATACTTTCTTTTTTCTCCTCCGCCTTGATGACGAACTGTAATTTTTCCTTGATTATTTCTTCCTGATTTCTTTTTTACTGTTATCGTAAGAGATTTTTCTGGAGTACTTTTAGTTATTTCTTCATTAACTAAAGTGCTCATTTTTCTACGTCCTGGTGTAGTTGCTTTATAGTTTTTGATTGCCATTTCTTATTTCCTCCTTCTAACCAAGATCAATTGTTTGTCCTTCAGCTAAAGTAACAATTGCTTTTTTTGTTCGATTTGTAAATCCAGAATAACGACCTACTCTTCTCTTCTTTGGTTTAACGTTTATAGTTCTTATAGATGTTACTTTAACGTTAAATATTTTTTCAATTGCTTCTTTTATTTCAATTTTGTTTGCTTTAGGATCTACTTTAAATGTATACTTTCCTTGATTTTTTGCATTTTCAGATTTTTCTGTAATAACTGGTGCTTTAATTATTTCTAAATATTTAGTGTCTTTCATTATTTAAGCACCTCCTCAATATATTTTATTGCATCTTCTGTTGCAACCATAACATCAGTTCCAACAATGTCTAATACATTTATTTCATCAGCAAGAATTAATACTAAATTACCAATGTTTCTAGAAGATAATATTATATTATCATCAAACTCTTTTACTACTAGTAAAACTTTTTTGTCTTTTATATTAAATGTTTCTAATAATTGAAGCATTTCTTTTGTTTTTGGTGTTCCAATAGTTATATTATCTAAAACTATTAACTCATCATTAGCAATTTTTTCGCTTAATGCTGATCGAATTGCTAATTGTCTCTCTTTTCTATTTTGTTTTTTGCTGTAGTCTCTAGGAACTGGTGTTCCATATTTTCCTCCACCAACCCATTGTACAGCTCTAATAGATCCTTGACGGGCACGTCCTGTTCCTTTTTGTCTCCATGGCTTTCTTCCACCACCAGAAACTTCAGAACGATTTTTTGTTTTATGTGTTCCTTGTCTTAATGATGCCATCGTTAAGATAATTGCATCATTTAAAACAGCGTTGTTTGGTGTAATTCCAAATATTTCTTCGTTTAACTTAATATCATTTACTTTTTCACCTTTAAGATTGAAAAGTTCTATTTTTTTCATCTACGATTCCTCCTTTCATCACATTATTTATTTTTTTAATATATTGTGATGTTTTTTATTCCTCTGTAGTTGTTTCTTCTACTGCTGTTTCTTCTACAGTTTTTTCTACAGCCGGCTCTTCTTTATATGAAATCAAGTCAGCTTTTTCATTCTTTTCATTTGGCTTTTTAACTGCAGTACGAATCATAACTAATGATTTTTTTGGTCCAGGTACATTACCTTTAACTAAAATTACACTATTTTCCACATCAACATCTATTATTTCTAAATTTTGAACTGTTCTTTGAACATTTCCCATTTGTCCTGGCATTTTTTTGCCTTTTAAAACATGCATAGGAAGCATTGTTCCTAGAGAACCTACTCCTCTATGATATTGTGAACCATGTCCCATCGGACCGGTTGACTGATTGTGTCTTTTTATAACACCTTGAAAACCTTTTCCTTTAGAAGTTCCTGTAACATCAACAATTTCTCCTGCTTCGAAAATGTCTACTCCAATAGTTTGTCCTAAAGTATAGTCATTAACGTTTACTCCTCTAAGTTCTCTTAAGAAGCGCTTAGGTGTTGTGTTAGCTTTCTTTGTATGGCCAATCTTTGGTTTATTGCTAAGAGTTTCTCTTATTGAATCTGTTGCTAATTGAATGGCATCATACCCATCTTTTTCTACTGTTTTAATTTGAGTAACAACATTTGGCTCAACATCAATAACAGTAACTGGAATTAACTTTCCGTTTGTAGTAAAAACTTGAGTCATTCCAATTTTTTTACCTAAGATTCCTTTCATTTATTTTTCCTCCATTATATAGTTTTGATTTCGATATCTACTCCACTAGGTAAATCTAAGTGTGCTAATGCATCAACTGTTTCCTTTGTTGGATTCTTGATATCAATAAGTCTTTTGTGTGTACGCATTTCAAACTGTTCACGTGAATCTTTATATTTGTGTACAGCTCTTAAAATTGTAAACTTTTCAATTTCTGTTGGAAGTGGTATTGGACCAGATATTTCTCCACCAGTTCTTTTGATTGTTTCTACAAGTTTTTTCACTGCACTATCTAAAATTCTGTGCTCATATGCTTTCATCTTAATGCGGATTTTTTTTGTAGACATATTATATCCTCCCTTCGCCTATATCTAGTATAGACTTGCTCCGTGTAAATAACCTAATAGCCAACTATCAACCCTGCCTGGCGTATCAGCAACCTCACACATCTAAGCAGTCACACGTAATTAATTTTAACATACGTTTTTTAATAAATCAACATTATTTTTTATTTTTTTTGTTTCAATTTTTTTCTGTATAAAATCATTTTTGTACTTGTACACAGTCTGTTTACATAAAATTATCTTGTTTTCTATCATAATATTAGATGTAATATTTATGGAGGTATTTTTTATGAATAAGTACGAAATTAATATCTACGAACAGATAGCTAAAAATATTAAAAAATATAGGATGCAAGCAGGAATTACTCAAGCAGAACTTGCAGAAAAGATAGGTGTTTCTCACGAATTTATTAGAAGAAACGAATCTAAAAAAGGAAAAAAGTCTTTTTCCGTTGATACTGTTTGGAAAATTTCAATTGCTCTTGATATAGCTCCTGGTTTACTATTTGAAATAGATATGGATCAACTAATTAATCAATAGTATTATTAAAAATAAAAAACTACACAAGTTCAAAGTAAATGTTGTGTAGTTTTTTTTATATTTTATTGTCACATAAACAATAAATTGCATAAATTGGAATATATCTAATATCTTTCTTTATTTGAAAGTTATTTTCAGTTACTCTATATGCTTCTTTTGCTGTATATTTTTTCATAAAAACTGATAATGACTTTGCTTTGGAGTTGCTTCTTGTAGTAAGCTCTATCGGAATTATTTGTCCCATTCTATTTTGTATAACAATGTTTACCTCAGCTTTTCCCTCTGATTGATAATAATATAGAGAATGTCCCCCTTCAGCTAATGTTTTAGCAATGTGATTTTCATAGATTGTTTCTTTTAATTTTTCATCTGTTAAAAATTGTTTATATCCAACATGATACATTGAAAATAATAGTCCATCATCGCACATATATAGTTTGAAGCTTTCTTTTTCTTTACAAGTACTTAGTGGAGATTTTATGTTTTTTGCTTTATAACTTCTATATAAAATTAAATTATTAACTAAATAATTTATACTACTTTCAAACTCTTTTGCTCTTCTTCCTGTTCCAATTAATCCGTATTGAAATTTTTTATTTTCTTTTATTAATTGACTCGGAATCGAATCAATTACTTCAATTCCTCTTTGAATGTCAATAAGATTTTTTGAAGAAAATAATTCTTTTTTATAAATATCAATTATTTTTTGTTTTATAGCATCAATTTCATAAATATTTTTACCTTGTGTAGCAGCAATCACTGCTTCTGGCATTCCTCCAACAAATAAGTATTCTTGAAATAAATCTAATGCCACTTTATGGAATGGACAAGTTTTTTTCTTGATGAAAGACTCTCTTATTAGCTCTGCTAAAGTTTTTTCTCCTTTAGCCCATAGAAATTCCTCAAAATCAAGTTCAGTCATACTTTTAAATTGTAATTCTTCTCCTTTAAACTCTTGTAGTTTTTCACGTTTTGATGTAATTGCTATTATATGATATTTACTATGTTCACTTCCGAATAGTTTAAGTCCTTTAACAATGTTATTATCTAAAACATTGTCAAATATAATTAATGTATCATCTTTAAAAATTGTTTCGCCCGATATTAATGATAGTTTTAATATTATTTTTTCTGTTACCTTTTCTTTATTAAATAATTCTATTATTTCTTTATTGTTTTCAGTGTTAACATAAATTATATTTTTATACTCATTTTTTCCAAATTGTAGAGCTGAATAGGTTTTTCCAATTTGTCTTCCGCCATATAGTATTAATGGTTTTCTAATAATGTCATTCTTCCATTTTAGAAAAAAATTATCTATTTTTCGTTCCATTTTATGTTTCCTCCACACAAATTTTATAAATTAAGTATACATTTTTTTCTAATTAATTTCAATAATAAAATTAAAAAGAGCCGATTTTTTCAATCTGCTCAATTAGTAATTAAAGGCTTCGTATATTCTAATCTTAGTTTATCAGCTATTGTGACAATGAATTCGGAATTGGTAGGTTTTGCTTTGTCAATATCAACACTATGTCCAAATATTTCTTCCATTAAATCCCAGTTTCCTCTATTCCAACTTACTTCTATTGCATGACGGATTGCTCTTTCTACTCTAGAGATTGTCGAATTATATCTTGTTGCTATTTCTGGATATAGTTCTTTTGTTATACCACCAATCATGTTTGGGTTGTTGTATATAATTGTTATTCCTTCTCTTATATACTGATATCCTTTAATATGAGATGGTACTCCCAATTCATGAAGAGTATTTGTAATAGATACTTGTAAGTTATTATTATAAAGGTTTATAGAATGTCCTTTCTGTAATTTTTTTGATGCAAGTTCTCTTATTTTTGACTCAAGATCCGATAATTCAAAAGGCTTCATCATAAAATAGCTTGCTCCTAAAGTCGCTACCTTTCTTATTGTTTCTTGGGTACATAGTGATGTAAGTACAATAACTTTTTTTCCTATTTTTTGAGTATAAATATGTTCTAGAACACTAATCCCATCCTTGTTAGGCATTACGATATCTAAGATAACAATATCATACTCATCTTTTTTTTGGTTAAGTAAAATTATCCCTTTTTCTCCATCCTCTGCAGACAAAGATACCTCTATATCTTTTGTCTCATTAAAAAACTCCTTTAACATTCCTACTAATTCCTTGTTATCATCGATAACTAATAATCTTATTTTATCCATTTTTTCTCCTTTCTTATCTTACCACGCAAATTTATTATATAATATGTCGAGAAAAATTGAAAGAAAAAAAAAGAACAAGTTTTGTCGAACTTGTCTAATGTGTCTAGTCACAATTCAATAATAATTCTTGCAAATTATTTATTTTTAAACTAATTCCACCTAATAAATAACCATCTATTTCAGTAATATTATTTAATTCTTTGATATTATTTTCATTGCAACTACCTCCGTATAGGACTTTATTTGAAGGTAAAATTTTTTTTATTTCTGAAATTACTTTTTTTATTTCTTCATTTTTTGGTATAACTCCTGTACCTATTGCCCAAATTGGTTCGTAAGCAATTATTATTTTTTCTATATCTGTTTGATTTTCTATTGCTGATAATATTTCTTCTTTTATTACAGCAATAGTTTTATTTTCTTCTTTTTCTTCTTTCGTTTCTCCAACACATAATATTGGTATTATATTTTGTTCCTGGAGATTTTTTATCTTAGAAGAAATTTCCTGTAGAGTTTCTTTTTGTAATATTCTTCTTTCGCTATGACCTACAATACAATACTTTACGTTTTCTTCTTTTAGTTGTTCTGCAGATATTTCTCCAGTAAAGGCTCCTGATAAATTACTGCTAACATTTTGAGCTCCTAATAAATAATTTTTATTATCTATATTAGCTCTTGGTATATTTAAAAACGTTGGACATAAAATAAGTTTATGATTTGTATCTATTTTATTTAATTGTAATAAATATCTTGTAAATTCATTCTTATTTAAATTTGATTTATTATTGAGGGCTATTATCATTGTAATTTCTCCTTTATAATTTTTACTATTTTAGATATTATTCCATATTTATTTTCGTTTTGTTTTTCTTTAATTGCACGATTATATACCTCTAATACTTTTTCCGCATAATATTTTGAGCTATATGTTTCTGCTTGAATTCTTGCTTGTTTTGAAAGTTTTTCTAATTCCTCTCTATTTTTAAATAATCTTAAAATACTATTAATGTATTCTTCTTCAGTTTCGAAAAACAAACCATTTAGTTCTTCTGTAACCATGCTTTGAAAGGCTTCATCTCTCATACAGACTGGGACAACATTAGATGCCATTGCTTCAATAATTGTTAATCCTTGGGTTTCCGTTTTAGATGCAGTTACAAACACATTGGCGATATGATAATAATATGGTATTTCACCCCATGCTGTTTTACCTGTAAATATAATATTATTATTTAATCCTAGCTTTTTAGTATACTCTTCATACTCTTCTTTACCAGGTCCGTCACCCACTATCAATAACTTAATATTTTTATGTTTTTGAGTTATTCTTTGATGGCATTTTATTAAAAATTCAACATTCTTTTCCTCAGCAAGTCTTCCTACAAAAAGTAGTACAAAATCTTTCTTATCAATTTTTAATGTTTTTCTCAATTCTATACTGTCATTTTTCTTAATGTTTTCTTTAAAAAATCTCTCCACTTCTATTCCTGTTGGAATAATATTTATATTTTTTTCGAATTTATATTTTTCTTTAAAAAGTCTATACGTTTTATTTGTTGGTACAATTAGCTCTGTTGCAGTTGTTTCACAATAAAATCTTGTGAAGTATTCTAATAGTTTTTTACTAGATTTTTCAAAATATCCTTTTGTGATATAGTATATATAATCCTCATACATAGTATGATATGTGTGTACTAATGGTATGTTGTATTGTTTTGCAAATATTCTAGCAAATGTTCCTATTGCAAATTCTGTTTGAGAGTGGATAACATCCAAGTTCCAGCTTTTTATTTTGTTAACTGCACGTACTGGGTAAATGCTGCTTAATCTAGAATCATAAATTCCTGTTGGTATACCGGGAATTTTTAAAACTCTCTTCTTCTCATCATATTCGTACTTAAAGCTTTCTAAGTTTGCTGTTACAACATATACTTCGTGTCCTTGTTTTTCTAAAGCATTTTTTAACATTATTTCGCTTGTTACTAGACCACTAATATATGGTTCATATGTTTCTGTAAATATACCAATTCTCAATTTTTCACCTTCTTGTCAAAATTAAATAATATTGCTCCTATAATTATTCCAAAATAATATGTTATAAATCTCCAAATTAATAATACAGCTGATAGTTCTTTTTTTGATATAAAGTTCCCATAGAACTGAGTAAATCCATATTCAATTCCACCACTTGCACCCGGGATTGGAACAAATGATCCTATAACATATACGTATGCAGATGAGGTAATTGTCTCAATTAGACTCATAGGATTAGTAGGACTCATGCTTTTTAATACAAAAAGTGGGATACTATATAAACATAATAAACTAATTATATTTAAAACTATTCCTACTACAAATAAAAGTTTTCTTTTTTTTATTTCTTTAAATCCTTCATGATATTCTAAAAATTTTTCTTTGATTTCTGCTTCGGATGATTTAATTTTAATTTTTTTTATAATTTTAATTGTTATATTACAAATTATATTCATAATTTTTTTAGAATGGGAAATTAATATAAGTACAATTACAACTGAAATATTTATTGAAAAACCTAATATTACTAAATTACTTAAGATTTTTATTTTTGGAAAAATAGAAAATAAGAAATTATATATAACTGCTAACAATCCACATATTACTAAAGCAATTTGATAAAAAATAAAACTTTGTATTGTCTGATTGGTTGCGTTAGGAATTGATATTCCATGTTCTGTTAACATATAAATTTCCATTGGTTGTCCACCTGTAGAGAATGGAGTTATACCATTAAAGAATTGTGTTATTAAATTATGTTTAATTGCTTCTTGTATGGAGATTTTTTTTGAATCATTTGTTATTAAATAGTTTACATATCCTTTTAATACAATATGTATAAAGAACACAATGACTGCAATTATAATATATAATATATTTATATTTTTAAAAGCATTTATTATATGGTAAAAGTCATCTTTTAAGATGATATAGAGTATAATTATTGTTATAAAAAGAAGAAAAAAAGTGTTTTTCTTTAAGTTTTTTATTATATTCATGCAATCATCCTCTTATTTTTATCTTCATTCTCTTCTTCTATTAAAAATATACGTGTTTTTAAATTATCTGTTTTTCCTAAATCTTCCATTCCTTGTGATTGTAACTCTCGAATTAAATTTTTGTCCATATCGTCTACACTTATAAAAATATTATATGTTTGTAGATATTGTTTTATATATTTTATTATAGATAATATTTTTTTTCTTTGCTTATTATCGCTAGATGGTGATGGAAATATATTACATGTTTTTATATCCTTGTAACCATGAATGTAACAATTTTCAATCATTTCAGACTGTTCTTCTATAAAAACAATTTCTTCTATCTCATTACTTGTTTTTTTACTTGAATGATAGTCTATTTCGTTATTATTTCTTCTAATTTTTTCGATATATTCATTTGCTTTAGTACTTTTTCCATTTTTGCTTTCATACATTAGTAACATCATTAAGTGTTCTTCCGAATAAGGGTTAAATAATTGAATTGTTGGATATTTGCTTTTTGCCAATTTTTTCACCTCTTAGCATCATATTCTATTTACTTGTTTCTAATACTTCTAATCCTGGAAGTTTTTTTCCCTCTAAATACTCTAGGGTTGCTCCTCCACCTGTTGATGCATGGAATATTTTATCTTTATATCCTACTTTTTCAGATGCTGCAACTATATCTCCTCCGCCTAATATTGTTTTTATGTTATTTTCTACTAAAAACTTTAAAATTTCATTGGTATTTTTTATATATTTTTCAAATTCATAAACTCCTAATGGTCCATTCCATACTACAATACCAGCATTTTTTAAAATATCTTTAAATAGTTGAGTTGTTTTTTCTCCAATATCTAATCCCATTTCATATTTTTCAATAGATTTAATATCCTTTACTTTATATGGCTCTTCTTCGCTGTATTCTGTTGTAACTGCACAATCTATTGGTAGTATAATTTTATCTTGGTGCTTTTCTAAAATGGATTTACAAAAATCAATATTTTCTTCATCTAAAATTGATTTACCAATTTCCTTTCCGTTTGCTTTTAAGAAAGTAAAAGCCATCCCGCCTCCTATTAAAATTTTATCTGCTTTTTTTACTAATTTTTCTATTACTCCTATCTTATCTGAAACTTTTGCTCCTCCTAATATAACTATATATGGTCTTTCTGGATTATCTAATATTTTTAACGCATTTATTTCTTTTTCAACCAAAAATCCAGCAGCTGAAGGCAAATATCTAGCTATACCAACATTTGAGGCATGAGCACGGTGAATGGTTCCAAAAGCATCGTTTATAAATACGTCTCCTAGCGAAGCCCAATATTTTGCGAGTTCTTCATCATTACCACTTTCTTTTTTACCATTTAAATCTTCATATCTCGTATTTTGAATCAGAACTATATCCTTTTCTTTCATATTTTCAACCAAACTATCTAGTTCTGCACCTCTTGTTTTTTCACAAAATAGTACTGGTTTATTTAATAATTCTGATAATCTTTTAGCAACTGGAAAAAGATTGTTTTTTTCTAAATCGCTTTCTTCTTTTACTCTGCCTAGGTGAGAAAGCAATATAATTTTACATTTTTTTTCTAAACAATAATTGATTGTTTCTAAAGCTCCTTTTATTCTTGTATCATCAACTATTTTTCCGTCTTTCATTGGAACATTAAAATCACATCTTATTATTACTTTTTTATTATCAATATCTAAATCCCTTATTGTTTTCATTTGCTATTCTCCTTTCTACATAGATTATATCATTCTTTTAACATAAAAAAAACATCATATGATGTTTTTGTTCTATGATTGTACGTTTTTTGCTACTAAATAAATGAAAATAACAATTGCAATCACTACCATTATAATAGCCAAATCAATTAATAAGTTTTTCTCTAAAACTTGAATTTGTGTATCCTTTAATTTAAATATTCTTTCATTTTTATTTTTAGCGAATTCAAAGTCTTCCGCAATCACCATATCATTATAAATATATACATTACATTTAGTAGATTTGATTTTTTTATAAGGATTAAATGCCAAAAAATCAGTTTTGAATTCTGTTTCTTGATTTGTTTTTGGATCTACATATTTTACATATAGATAATAGCTTGGGTTAATATCATCAGGCAATTCCCATTCATAATCTGGTCTTATTATTAATCCTGGAACTATTATTCCTTTTTTTATTATTTCTTTATATTTTTTATTCTTATTGTAAATTGTATAGATATTAGGAATTATTATTATAATAATTATAATATCTTTTATTAGTTCCAAACTATAACTGCAAGCTACAATTGATGAAATTATACGATACAATGGAAAAACCATTATTAATATAAGAAATAATATATATATTTTTGAATTATTATAATTGTATGCTCTCTTTTTCATAAATCTCCTAAAAAAACATCATAATGATGTTTTTATCTTGTCATTAAATATTTAGCAGTTCTTACCATTTGAGCAGTATAACTCATTTCATTATCGTACCAAGAAACCACTTTAACTAATTGCCTTCCATCTACTTCAAGTATATTTGTTGATAAAGCATCTACTAAAGAACCACAGCGTCTTCCAATTACATCACTTGATACTATAGGGTCTTCTGTATACTCTAATGTTTCATTTGTGTTAGCTTTTAATACTTTATTTATTTCTTCTTTTGTTGTATTTCTTTTTAATTCTAATGTTAAATCTACAACAGATCCTGTTGGCACTGGTACTCTCATTGCTGTTCCATCTAATTTACCTGCAAGATTTGGACAAACAAGTCCGATAGCGGATGCAGCTCCTGTTGATGCTGGAACAATATTTGCTGCACATGCACGTCCACGTCTTGCTAAATGTCCTTTTTTATGGGCTATATCTAAAGAGGCTTGATCATTTGTATAAGCATGAACTGTTGTCATATAACCTTTTACTATTCCAAATTCTTTATCCAATACATCTACTACTGGAGCTAGACAGTTTGTTGTACAACTTGCAGCTGAAATGATTTTTTCATCTCCTGTTAATATATTGTGATTTACGTTATATACGATTGTTTTTAAGTCTCCTTTTGCTGGTGCTGAAATAATCACATGTTTTGCCCCTGCATTAATATGGGCCATTGCCTTTTCTTCTGAAGTAAATAAGCCTGTACACTCAAACACTACATCAATTTCTAAATCTTTCCAAGGTAATAATGCTGGATCTTTTTCTGCATATACCTTTACACGGCGATTTCCTACTACTATGTAATCTCCTTCTGCATGAATTTCATCGATACGATAATTTCTATGATTAGTATCATATTTTAGCAAATATGCTAGTTGCTCAGCATCAGTTAAATCATTTACTGCTACTACCTCAAATTCTGGGCTTTCTTCCATTAGTCGAAAACATAGTCTTCCAATTCTTCCAAATCCGTTTATTGCTACTTTTATCATTTTTAATCCTCCCATTTTTATTATATATTTTTATTCCTTTTCTTTCAACAATTACAAATTCTTTTGACATGTTTAAAGTGTAAAATAAAATATCCACAATTGTTGTGGATATTTAAAAAATTATTCTTGAATTACAAATTCTGTTGCCGTTCCATTTACCCAAAAATTAGCATTATATTCTACTTTAATTTCCTTAGAATTTAAAGGGACTTCATAAAATACATAGCCTATTGTTTTTTTACCTTTTCCTAGAGTCGCTGTTATATCATTATAACTATCTGCAGCTCCATAGAATTGATCTACTGCTACGCCATCAACATAAGCATTAAATTCTAAACTACTTACATATAATTCATCGTTTTCATCATTGATATTTTCAATCTCAAATTTTACTGCAATAACTTTATTGCCTTCTTTTGGTCCTACATATTCATTATAATCTGTAAAATTAGTGTTTACTTCTGTCATAGTTATTTTTTCATATTTATTTTGGAATGTTTCATTTATTTTAAATGAGGTTTTTCCATTGATATCATTATATGAGTTTTTAGTTTCCTTAACTGCATCATCTACTGCATTGGAACATCCATTAACACATCCTACTAAGCAGAATATAATAATTATGATTATTATTATGGCTTTAGTCCATCCTGGCATTCCTTGCTTTCCTCCACACTTTGGGCATCTTTTTGCATCTTTAGCTATTTCTTCTTTGCAATGTTTACATTTCTTAGTTTTCATTTTATATACTCCTTTCTATTATAATCTTATCACACTATATTAGATTTTTCTAGTATATTTTTCTAATATATATTTTGTTAAGTAAAAACATTAGAATATTTATAGGTGATATATATGAAATTTGTACCTAAAAATACTAAACAAAAAGAATCATCAGTTTATAAATCATTATATTTGAAAGAAGATTTGGCAAAAAAAGTTGAGGAAATTGCTAAGGTTAATAATACATCATTTAATAATGTTATTATTAGTATGATTGAATTTTGTTTACTAGAAGATGATGAGAAAGATAATGAAAAAAAATAAAATATCCACAATTTTTGTGGATATTTTATTCGTGAAAGTAACCTCCTCCAATAAACTCTCTTATAACGGCATCTTCTGGTATAGAGTCTGATGGTATTGGAAGAAATAATCTTAAAAATCTTATCAGTCTTTTTGCTTCTTCATAATATGGAGAATCACTTTCTACTGAGTACAATAATGGTTCAACATATGTCTTTAATACGCCTATTTCATATATTGCTGCTGAGTTTATAGTGGCATCGCTTTCATCTTGATATGGAAAGATATATTTTTCTTCTCCTGCCCTAACACTTGGCCATTGTTTTAATGTGTCTTCAACGGAATAATTTCTTGTTCTATTGTCCCTAATAATTCTTCTAAGTAGTCTATTATCTGTTGTAGGAATTCTATTATGATTGTCCATATTTAGTTCTGTTAATGGACAAATATATATCTTATATTTTTTTTCTTTTGAGATGTTTGTAAGTATTTTTGTATCAAGGGCATGTATTCCTTCTATTATTAATATATCATTTTCTTCTAATTGCATGTCTGTTCGGAATTGTTTTTCTCCAATTACAAAATTATAAGTTGGAATTCTAACTTTTTCTCCTCTTAATAATGCAGCTATTTGATTATCAAATAATTTTAAATCAAGGGCCTCTAAGCACTCAAAATCAGGATTTCCATTTTCATCTACTGGATTTTCTTTTTTATCTACAAAATAATCATCCATTCCTATTGTTTTTGGGTGTAGCCCAAAGCTTTTTAAATACATACAAAGTTTTCTTGATGTCGTTGTTTTTCCAGAAGATGATGGTCCAGCTATTAATACTATTTTTACTTCATTTTTTTTATCGTTTATTGATTTGGCTATATTTAATAGTCTACTACTTTGTAAAGTCTCATCAATTTTTATTAAATCACTAATTTTACCTGTTGAAACAATTCTATTTAGATCTACAGAGTTTTCTATACCAATTAACTTTCCCCATTGTTTAAATTCTCGAAAAACATCAAACATTTTTGAATGATGAATATACTCAGGAATTTTATCCTTTATATATATAGTTGGGAATCTTAGTACGAAGCCACTTGCGCTTTCAAATGTTAAGTCAAAATCTTTTATTTTTCCCGTAGATGGAGGCATTAAATTATAAAAATAATTATAATTGTTACCTAATCTATATAAATGAATATAGTTATCTGTATTGTATTTTAAAACTTCCGCTTTTACTGTTTCTCCTATATCATTATAATATTTTTTTGCCTCAAGTCTATCAATTGTTAATTTTGTAATAGGCAAATCTTTAGAAATAATGTCATTCATTTCTTCTTTGATTTTTTGTAGTTTTTCTTCTGTTAATCTAAATGTTGTTTGAAAGTAAATTCCTTTATCTATTGAATGTTGGATAATAACATTAGCGTTATTACCAAATAATTTTTTCACAGCACATATTAATATAAAAGTTAATCCATTTATATGCGCACGATTCCCTTCTGGAGATGTTAAATCAATAAACTCTACTTTTGAATTTTCTTTTAATTGGAATGACAATTCTTTTTGTCTATTATTAACTCTGGCAAGTATTATAGGATACTGATGTTTTTCTTGATGCTCCATATATATTTCTTGAAGAGTTATTCCTTTACTATATTTATATACTTCATCATTAATAATTACTTCTATTTGTTCCATCATTTTATCGACTCCTATTTTTATATAGTATAACATATCTTTTTTTAAGTCATCTTGTTTTTTTTTTAGAATATATTATACTTTACACAAAAAATAGTTTCTTTTTTTGAAACTATCATTAATATATATGTTAATTGTCTTTGTTTATACTTGTCTCAGTCATTTTTTTGAAGTTTTTAGCTAGTTCTTTAATTTTTCTAAATCTATGATTAAGACCAGATTTTGTAATTTTTTTGCCTGTTTCAATAGAAATTATTTCTGCTAATTCTTTTAATGAGCTTTCGGGGTATTTTTTTCGATAAAATATAGCTTCTTTTACTTTTTCGTCTAATAAAACTATTCCATCATTTTTTTCAATTGTTTCAATTTCTTTTAGCTGATCATGTGCAGTTTGTACAACTTTATCTATATTAGCCTGTTCACAATTATTTAGTCTATTAGTCTTATTTTTTTTATCTTTAAAAACCCTAATATTTTCATAGTATAAGACTGCTTTATTGGCACCAATCATTTTTAAAAAGTCACTAATTTTATCAGCCTCTTTTATATAAAGCATATAGCCTTTGTCTCTGCTTAATATTTTTGCATTCAACTCAAATGAATTTAGTATTTTCTGTAAAAAAACCGCTTCACTTGATTTAAAAATTAATATTTCTAAATGATAACCTGATGTACTTGGATCACTTATGCTTCCTGATTGAAGAAATGCTCCACGCAAATAGGCTCTTAGCTCTGCATTTCCTTCTATTAAATATTCTGGTGGAGTTTCTAAGTATTCTCCTTTATTATTTTTTATGCCAAGATCAAAATATATACTTTTAATATTTTCTGGTATTATAATTTCATATAACTCTTTTTTACTAAAATTAACATTATTGATGACGTCTACTTTAGCTTTAATTTTGTACATTTCTTCTATAAAACTTGTTATTCTATCCACTAAAAATTTATTTTCTGTTGTTAAGGATATTTCTTTTTTTTCACTAAAATGATTATTTCTAATATAGCCTGATAATTCTGCTATCATTTCAGATTTAGTTGTTTTTATGCTTGAGATTTCTTCTTTTATTTGTACTGTAAATGACATATTAATCTCTCATTAGATATGAGAATATAATAGAACCTAATTTTAGGCTGTCATGTTTTAATGTATTATCTTCTATTGTCATTAAATCTGCATCTATTAACTCTATATTCATTTCTTTAATTTGCTCATAATTAATTAACACAGGGTCTTTTCGCTCCTTTGTCTCATATCTTTTTGCAATTTCTTTATCTATTTTTGTTTTATTTGCAATAACAACATCTAATTTTCTTTTGTTTAAATAACTATTTAGTAGATTTACGTGATCACCTACTGTATACTTATCCGTTTCTCCTGGCTGAGTAACAATATTACATATATACATTAAAGGGGCTTTTGTTTGATCTAGCGCAGCTTGTACTTTTTTACAAATAATATTAGGCAAAATACTAGTATAAATACTTCCCATACTAAAAATAATTAAATCAGCATCAAGTATTCTTTCTATAACTTCTTTTGTTACTTCTGGCTCTTCTTTATAAAAAATTTTTTTTATTTTTTTAGGAGACTTGGTTATTTGTTCTTCTCCTTCTATAATATTGCCGTCTTCATCTTCTCCCATTAGAGTTAGATTAGAATCTTCTGATATTGGCAATACGGTATGTTTTACATCTAATAATTTGCTTAAGTGTTTTATTGACTCATTTAATGAACCTGTTATATCTAGCATTGCTGCTAAAATTAAATTTCCAACAGCATGTCCATTTAAATCTCCTTTTGATTTAAATCTGTAAGACATCATTTCTTTAATTGGGTCATCAATTTGTGATAAGTTAGTTATTACTTTTCTTATATCTCCTACTGCAGGTATATGAAATTCTTCTCTTAACTTTCCTGTTGATCTTCCATTATCTGATACAGTTATTACGGCAGTAATATCTACAGGGAAATCTTTTAGTCCTCTTAGTAAAAATGAAATTCCTGTTCCTCCACCCATTACAACTACTTTTTTATACATTTTTGTTCTCCTTCTGTAATATTTCATTATTATAAAATATATCTTTTTTTCTATTTTTATTATATAAAAATACTCCTGTTAAAATAAATATTATAGATATTAATTGAGCTATTTTTATATTACTAAGCATTAATGAATCACTTCTAAAAGTCTCAATTATCAGTCTTTCTATACCATACCATATTAAATATATTCCAGTTAATTGTCCAATTTTTAATTTTTTCTTTTTTCTCAGTAATATGATAAGTAAAAAACCTAAAAAAGAAGAGATTGATTCATAGAGAAAAGTTGGTTCTCTGTAATGTCCATCTATATACATATTATGTATAATAAAATTAGGTAGGTATAACTTTTTTAGAAAAGATAATGATACTACTCTTCCATATGCTTCTTGATTAAAAAAATTACCCCATCTTCCAATAGCTTGGGCAATGATGAGTCCTGGTACTATTATATCAAGCAGCAATAATATATTTATATCTTTTTTTTTCGTGTAGATGAATAAAAATAGTAATCCTAAAAGTATTCCTCCATGTATGGCTAACCCTCCATTCCATGTCATAAATATTTCTAGAGGATTGTTTATATAATAATTCATATTAAATAATACATAATAAATTCTTGCTCCTAAAATACCAAATAATAATCCATAAAATATTATATTTATAATTAAATCATCTTTCGTTGTTTTTTTTCTTGCTTCTTTGAATATTACAAAATATGCAGAAATTACCGCTATCATTAAAATTATAGAATACCATCTAATATGAATACTTCCAATTCTAATAAAATCTTTAGTCATGTTTTTTTACCTTTTCTATTATTTGTTTAATAGCTTCTTCCATGATAAAGTTAGTAATTGATAAAAGAATTGCTACTAAAAGGGCTACTAGTAAACTATCAATTTCAAAATGTTTTCCTAATATCCAATCTACTAATTTTAATATAAAAACATTTATACATGGATAAAATAATCCTAATGTTATTCCGGTTATAGGTATAGTTAATGTTACTAAAATTGGTTTAATTGTTTTATTTAATATATATAATACTAATACAATGATAAATGACCAAATGATAAGATGATCACTGTCTATATGAAAGGACTTGAAAAAACTAGTTACAAATATAAATACAATTGTATAACCAATCATATATATTATCCAATCTAATAAATGATTTATCCTTGTTTTATTCTTTTCTTTTATAATAATTTGCATTTTCTCACCTCTAGAGAATTTTTTTTAAGAATTGACCGGTATAGGATTCTTTTACTTTAGATACTTCTTCCGGTGTTCCTGTTGCAACTATTTCTCCTCCACCATCTCCACCTTCTGGTCCTAAGTCAATAATATAATCTGCAACTTTTATTACATCAAGATTATGTTCTATTACTACTACTGTATTCTTATTATCCACTATTTTTTGAAGAATTTCAAGTAATCTCTTAATATCATCTGTATGAAGTCCTGTTGTTGGTTCATCTAACACAAATATTGTCTTTCCAGTTGATAGTTTTTGAAGTTCTTTTGCTAATTTTACTCTTTCTGCTTCTCCTCCAGATAAAGTTGGAGCGCTTTGCCCCAATTGAATATACCCTAATCCAACATCATCTAGGACCTGTAATTTTCTTTTAATTTTAGGTACATTTTCAAAGAATGTTAAAGCTTCTTTTACTCTCATATCTAAAACTTCAGCAATATTTTTCTCTTTATATTTTATGTTTAAGGTTTCTCTATTATACCTTGTTCCATGGCACACTTCACATGGAACATAAACATCTGGAAGAAAATGCATTTCTATTTTTTTTACTCCATCTCCCCGGCAGGCTTCACATCTTCCTCCTTTTACGTTAAATGAGAATCTATTTTTTTCAAATCCATACATTTTTGCTTCTTTTGTTGTTGTAAAAAGTTCTCTTATATCATCAAATACTCCTGTATATGTTGCTGGATTAGAGCGAGGAGTTCTTCCTATTGGATTTTGTGATATAGCGACAAGTTTATCAATATTATCCATTCCTAATATTTTATCATGCTTACCTGGTTTTTCTTTACTTTTATAAATCTTTGAAGATAAAGCTTTACATAGTATTTCATTGACTAAAGAAGACTTTCCTGAGCCAGAAACCCCTGTTACACAGGTAAAAGTTCCTAGAGGAATATCAACGTCTATATTTTTTAAATTATGTTCTTTTGCTCCTTTTATTTTTAATTTTTTTCCAATGCCTTTTCTTCTTATTTTTGGTATTTCTATGCACATTTTCCCACTTAAATATTTTCCTGTAATACTATTTTCATTTTTCATTACTTCTTCTGGGGTTCCTTCAGCAACTACTTCTCCTCCAGCATCTCCAGCTCCTGGACCAATATCAACTAAATAATCACATGCTAACATAGTATCTGTGTCATGTTCCACTACAATTAAAGTGTTGCCTAAGTCTCTCATCTCAAGCATAGATTTTATCAATCTATCATTATCTCGTTGATGAAGTCCTATGCTTGGCTCATCTAAAACATAAAGGACTCCCGTTAAATGTGAACCAATTTGGGTAGCTAGCCGAATTCTTTGAGCTTCTCCTCCTGATAATGTGCCTGCATTTCTGCTAAGTGTTAAATACTCTAAACCTACATTTGAAAGGAAGTGGAGTCTATCTAAAATTTCTTTTAAAACAAGTTTTGCAATTTCTTTTTTTTCTTCTGATAATTCTAAAGTAGTAAAAAATGGAATTAAGTCTTTTATTGACATTTCAGTTATTTCAAAAATGTTTTTATCACCTAATTTTACTTGTAATACATCATCATTTAATCTAGCACCATGACATGTATCACATGTATGTTCTACCATATAATGTTCTAACCATTCTCTTATCCAAGCAGATGATGTATCCATGTACCTTCTTTCTAAATTATTTATAATTCCTTCATAGAACTCTTTTTTGTCATATTTGTTTCCTCCTTTGGAACTATATGAAAAATGGATTATTTCATCTGACCCATATAAAATTATTTCTTGTTCTCTTCTTTTTAGTTTTTTCCATGGAGTATTCATTTTAATTTTATAGTGATTACATACACATTCTAATTTTTTAAAATCAATTCCTTCTGGATCATCTGTAAGGGTTTTAATACATCCCTCAATTATTGACTTTGTATCATCTGGTATTAATAGCTCTTCATCAATCTGTAAATTCATACCAAGTCCTTTACAATCTGGACATGCTCCATATGGAGCATTAAAACTAAACATTCTAGGTTCTAATTCAGGTAAAGAAAATTCACAATAAGGACACGCAAATTGTTCTGAAAAGACAATTTCTTTTTTTTCTTCGCCTAAAAGCTGAATTACTACTTTTCCTCCTGATAATTTTGTAGCCTGTTCAATCGCTTCAAATAATCTTGATCTAGATTCCTCTTTTAAGGCAATCCTATCTATTACGACATCAATTTTATCTTTTTTATTTTTTTCTAAGTTTATTTCCTCACTTAAATCGTACATTTCTCCATTTACTCTTACTCTTACATAGCCTTCTTTTCTAAGCTTATCAAAAAGGTCTTTATGTGTTCCTTTTTCTCCATGAACTACAGGAGAGAGAATAATCATTTTGGTTCCAATTGGATAGTCCATTACTTTATTTGTCATTTCTTCAATACTTTGTGAGGAAATTGGTATATTATGATTTGGACAGTAAGGAATTCCTACTCGTGCATATACAAGTCTTAAATAATCATATATTTCTGTAACTGTTCCTACTGTTGACCTTGGATTGTTATTAGTTGTTTTCTGATCTATTGAAATTGCTGGGGATAATCCCTCTATTGAATCAACATCCGGTTTTTCTGAACCGCCAAGAAACTGCCTAGCATAAGCTGATAAGCTTTCTACATATCTTCTTTGTCCTTCGGCATATATAGTATCAAAAGCAAGTGAGCTTTTCCCACTTCCAGATAATCCTGTCATTACAATTAATTTGTTTTTTGGTAATTCTATATTTATATTTTTTAAATTATTTTCTCTAGCACCCTTTATAATAATTTTATCCATTCTTTTAACCTCGCTTGTTTCATATTATATCATATAATTATTCTTTTTTCTCTATCTTTTTAGTGTGAACTTTTTTTTAAAATTTTATTCTTATAAAAAATGACTAAAAAAATCTAGAAATATCTTCTAGACTTTTTTTTAAAGTGTTTTTTGGCTTTCTTCATCATTTTTATAATTTTTTGCAATGGATATTCCTATAACTAAATAGTAATTACATTATCTTTTATTTATTCGTTATATTTCATATTTTTTTTGCAATAATATATTTGCATTGATTTTGTATTCATTAAAACTGCTTCATCATTTTCATCTATCACTAATTCATAATTAGTTGAATAATAATCAGTATATAAATGTCCATTTAAATAACGATTATTTGTAGTTAATTCTAACTCATATTTTTTTGAGTTTTTATCTCCATCGTAATCTACGTTTGTAATTTCATATTTTCCAGATACTATATCTCTTCCATAGGACATAATAAAAGTTTTATCTTCTTTTACAATAAAATTCATTGTAGTATTTGTCTCTGTTATATTTTGGATTGGACCACAACTATATGTTCCAGTTAGCCAGTCTTCTTTTATGTAATTTATTCCAATCACTAATAAAGCTACAAATATTATGATTCCTAATAGTACCATTCCACCTATTATTCCAAGAATAATAAATAAAGCTTTGTTACTTTTCTTTTTGTTTATGTTTATATTTTCTTGTCTCATTCTGTTATTTATTAATTCCTTTTGTAGCTTTTTTCCACAATTAATGCAAAATTGAGAACTTTCGTCATTTTTTGTTCCACATTCTGTACAATACACTATACCACCTACTTTATTGTATTATACCATGATAGGACATTTTTTAATTATTTTGAAGATAGCGTTCTTTTTGATTGACATCAATTTACATCTTATTATATATATTATTGTGACTTTAATTCAAATAATATATCTCTTAATTCCATTGCTCTTTCAAAATCTAGATTCTTTGCTGCTTCTCTCATTTCTTGTTCTATTAGTGATATATTCTTTTCTAATTCTTTTTTAGATACTTTTGTAGTTTTGGACTCTTTTTCTTCTGCTGTATTGGAAATTACTTCGCGTATCTCTTTAATAATTGTTTTTGGTGTTATTCCATGTTCTTGATTATATTTTTCTTGTATTCCTCTTCTTCTTGCTGTTTCGTCGATTGCATTCTTCATTGAATCTGTTACTTTGTCTCCATACATAATAACATGTCCATTGGCATTTCTTGCACATCTTCCAATTGTTTGGATTAAGCTTCTATTGCTCCTTAAAAATCCCTCTTTATCGGCATCTAGTATCGCAATCAAACTTACTTCAGGAATATCTAATCCTTCTCTTAATAAATTAATTCCAACTAATACATCATATTTTCCTGTCCTTACATCATGAATTATTTTCATTCTTTCTAGTGTTTTTACTTCACTATGTAAATATGCTACTTTTATATCTAGTTCTTTTAAGTAATTTGTAAGTTCTTCTGCCATTCTTATAGTAAGAGTTGTAACTAATGTTCTTTCATTTTTTTCAATTCTTTCATTAATTTCTCCTACTAAGTCATCTATTTGTCCCTCTGTTTTTCTAACTTCTATAGTTGGATCTAACAGTCCTGTTGGCCTTATAATTTGTTCTATGTACTTTCCGTTTGTATGTTCTAATTCTAAATCTCCCGGAGTTGCTGAAACGTAGATTACTTGATTTATTTTATTTTCAAATTCGTCATATTTTAATGGTCTATTATCAAGAGCACTTGGTAATCTAAAACCATATTCAACCAAATTCATTTTTCTTGCCCTATCTCCATTAAACATTCCTCTTACTTGAGGAAGTGTTACATGTGATTCATCGACAACTAATAAATAGTCTTTTGGAAAAAAGTCCATAAGAGTAGTTGGTGTTTCTCCTTTTTTTCTTCCCGCCATGGGTGCAGAATAGTTTTCAATTCCTGAGCAAAAACCTGTTTCTTCAAGCATTTCTATATCGTAATTTGTTCTTTGTTCTAATCTTTCTGCTGCTAAAAGTTTATTATCTTTTTTTAACTCTTCTAGTCTTTCTTTTAATTCTTTTTTTATTCGCTCTATTGCTAGTTTTAATTTATCATCACTTACTACGAAGTGACTTGCTGGAAATATACTAACATTTTTTACATTTCCTACAACCACCCCTGTTAATACATCAATTTCTGCAATCCTGTCTATTTCATCATCAAAAAATTCTACTCTATATCCTGTATTTCTTTGCCCAGCAGGGATTATTTCTAGTACATCTCCTCTAACTCGAAATGTCCCTCTTTTAAAATCAATATCATTTCTCTCATATAACATTTCGATTAATGTTGTTAGTACTTTGTTTCTTGGTATTGTTTCTCCAACTGTTAGAGTTAACATCTTGTTTTTATACTCTTCCACCTCTCCAATACCGTAAATACATGATACACTAGCTACTACTATAACGTCTCTTCTAGAAATTAATGCTGATGTTGCAGCATGACGTAATTCATCAATTTCATCATTTATAGAGGAATCTTTTTCAATGTATGTGTCCGTTGATGGAACATAGGCTTCTGGTTGATAGTAATCGTAATAAGAAACAAAATATTCTACTCTATTGTTTGGAAATAGTTCTTTTAATTCACTATACAATTGTCCAGCTAAAGTTTTATTATGTGCTAATACCAAAGTTGGTTTATTTGTTTCTTTTATAACATTCGCTATCGTAAAGGTTTTTCCGGTTCCAGTAGCTCCTAAAAGTACTTGTTCTTTTTTTCCTTCTTTTAATCCTTTTACTAATTCTTTAATAGCACTTGGTTGATCACCAGAAGGTTGAAATTTTGATATTAATTCAAACATAATACGACTCCTTTTCTTTCATTTAAAATAATTATAAGTTTTATATATTTTATCTTATTAATTTTCTATTATATCAATTTTTTATTACATAGGATTTAACGTTTTAGTTGATATGCTCTATTTAGTATTTCGTTGTTTATCCATGTTTTAGGATTATCAAATACTAAATTTAATTCTGGCAACCCTAAGTCTTCAAGCTCTTCTAATTTCATTTTTTTTATGATATATTTTTTTTCTACCATTTCATAAATTGTTATATCATAATATACATTATACTCATCGTCTTCGTCAAATTCATAATCAGGAATAATAAAATATACTATTTTACAATTATCTAACATTATCATCCATCTTTTTTCTTGTAATTCATAATTATCATTATCACCAACATACGATAATGCAACAGATTCTTCATCTTCATGTATAATATATTCTTGATGATTATCAAATATAGTTAATTTATTCATCATTCTATTGTAAAAATCTTCAACATCTGTAAAGAGACAATAAGAATCATCATCGTTAAATATTTCTTCTTTTGACATATATCTTTGATATTTTATTCTTTCTTCAAAATATTGTATATAATACTTTAAAATATTTATATAATCTGTAAAGTCCTTTGTTTCAACAAAAACATTACTTATAAAATCATCTTCCCTTGAATAAAAATAATTTTTGTTCATCATATTACCTCTTTTTTTGATTGTATATTTCTATTATAAATTTCTTATTTAGCTTAACATTATATTTATAAATATACAAGATATTGTAATTAATTATTTATTTAGATGTGAATTATAACTTCAATATAATAAAAAGACTTGGTATTTCCAAGTTTTTATTTATGAATTCTTTTTTCACTGAATTTAGCAACTTTTTCAAATATTCTTTTAGATGGAGTATTAAAATCAAATACAGAACCAATTATACTCATGTATCCTTTACTTCTGAAAGGTCTGTTAATAGGGATGTACCTAGTCCATAATTTTGTAATTCTGGCTTTATTCCTATTCCTATTTCAGTGTTTTTGATATTTTTTTCAATAGTTCATCACTGTTATTAGGATTATTAGTTTCTTATTAAGCTTTTGAATTATCTAAATACACATCAAAACTTCCTATTTTGAAATTTTTTGTTTCTAATTTTGAAATAAATTCATTACTACTTTTATGTTCATTCATATCTTTTACATACTTTCTTTTTTATTTAATAACATTTTTATTATTTCTTCCTTATCTATAAATATGGAATCTTCTATTATTGTTTTTTGTTTTTTATTAAAGAAATTTTTTAATAAAGGAATATTTTCTGAATTATACTTAATCTTGCTTTTTTTTAAATATCTACAAGTAAATAATTTACATGATATAGATTTAATACTACAGTTACCATTTATAAAATTCTTACATAGTCCTCGTCTTCTTCCATAACAGCAACCATTTACTGATTCTTTACAATGATATCCATCCGTTACACCTATACATTTATTATTTCTAAATTGACAAATATTTTTTTCTTGAAACTCGTTATCTAAATAATCACATACTATGTCATAAATATAATTATATCTTTTTTCAATATTTTTTATATTTGCTGCTGTTACACTATATAGTTTCCACTTACTTTCTATATCATTAAAAGAATCGATATTATCTAAATCTACAATTTTGTCATTCTTTTTTAATATTATAGTATCTTCTTTATCTTTAATTTTTTTTATTTTTTTATAAAAATTACTATCGTCTATAGATAATAAAACTTTCATAATTATCCCTCAACTAAATTTTATCATAACCACAAAAAAACACAATAGAAATCTATTGTGTTTTTATTAGAATATATAAGCCTTTTTTTACTATATTGTTATGTCAACTCCGCCCATTCCATCGTAGATTCCTACTGCACTTCCATAGAATGAGAAAACATTTCCATATCCAGCTAATGAGAAGTTGTAGTATTTACTAACCGGTAGAGTAGTATTTGACATGGCATGTTGATAGCTTCCGTAAATTGTTCCACCTTTGGTCGTGGTAAATGACATATTAACTATAAAATTTGAACCAGATGATGGGAGTTTTACAGAATTTCCTATTCCATTATAAGCAGTTTTCAAATTGTTATAATAATTTGAACTAGTTGTTGAAACTACATAAGTCCCATTATGGCTAATTAAAGAAACTCCACTTAAATAAGCGCCAATAACATCGTAGCTTTTTATTGCTGGTACAACTAACCAATCAAGATTTAGTGTAATCATGCAATTACTTGAAGAACATGCAGCTGCTATTTTTAATACTTTAGCTCCTGTTCCATGACTTGTTGATTGAATTGAATTTTCTCCATGGTCTTCTATTCTTTTTACTTGTAGTTTTCTATCTAGTAAATCAGAATTTTTAAACTCTTCATATTGTGCTTCTGTCATCATATCTGGATATCCATCCCAATAGAATTCTGTTAAAAAATGATACTCTTCTTCAGTTAGTTCTATTCCATTAGTTGTTGTGTAATAAATAGATTCTTCTGCATATACATTTTTGCTAAAACTTAAAACTGCTACTAACATTATTAAAACTCCAATTATTTTTTTCATGGCTTACCTCCTTTCACTTTTAGTTTAATAAAAATATTTTTTTTTGGGTAGAACTTATTAGGTTCTATTATTTAAAATCCAATTACAATACTGTATAAATTGTTTTTTGCATTTAACATTATTTGTTTTATTATTGTCAAGATTGCATTGATATATTTTAGCATTTAGGTGATAATCAATATATTCTTCTGCGTTAGTTATACGCAATAAATCCATATTTTCATAGAATAAATATGTTATTTTTTTATTCTCATTTTGATATGTAAGTGTATAGATTTCATTATCAAAGGTTCCATTATCTTTTATATATAAGATTACATTAGTAATATCTATATCATTATTTTCTACATCTAGTGTCTCATTGTTTTTTTCTTTTAATTTATGTTTTGAAGATGAAAATAGTTTGTTATTTATAAAATCTCTCTCATATGATAAATGAATTTGTTCTTTTCTATTATCTTGAGTTTCTATTTCTATATAAGAATTTTTTAATATATAATCAATATCATCTATACTGACGTTTTCTTTATAACCATTATATATAATAACCATTTCATCTATATCTAAATCATATGATATATATATCTTATGTTTTCTTTTAATATAGTATAATTTGACAGTAGAGATTTCTTTAGATCTATTTTTTATTTTCCCCACCTTAAGGTAAGCTTTTTCTCTTGTAATAATAAATAGTCCATTATAAAGATCTATTTTATTATTCGTTCCACCTACTTTATATACTTTTATTGAACTATATGATGTTATAAAGTAATATAATAAAAATGAAAAGCTTAAAAAAAGGATTACTGTTATTAGGACTATTATCGTCCTTTTATCTTTCTTTTTTTTATTATTATGTTGATCAATTATTTCTAAAGTGGTTGATTCTAGATTTTTAATGGAATTATCTTGTAATCTTTTTCCATTTAAAAGTTCGTTTATTGTAACATCAAAGATTTCGCTTAATCTAAGTAAGGTTGAAGAGTCAGGAATTGTTACTCCTCTTTCCCATTTTGATACCGCTTGCCTACTAATAGGAATCATATCTGCTAGTTGATATTGACTTAAGTTTTTTTCTTTTCTTAAAGTATAAATAAATTTTCCAATTATATTTGAATCCATATACTACTACACCAATTTGAATTATATCGATGTTTCTTTTATTCTTAAATTCACTAGTGGTTTACAAAAAAAGTATTTAGAATTACCTAAATACTTTTATCTATTTGACCAACTTGATGGAAATTTTACCAAGTTTCCAGGATTAATTAATCTTCCAGTATATGCCCCATAACTGCATCCTCCATTTTTCCAATGACAGTTTGCAATTTCTAAATGTAGGTGGGATCCTGTTGAACAACCACTTGTTCCCATATAGCCTATTATAGTATCTTTTGAAACAACTGATCCTACACTTATATTTCCGTAACTTCTTAAATGAACATAAGAAGAATAAATGTACTTGCCATTATAGTTATGCTTTATTACTACAATTTTTGCATTTCCATTACATGAAAATCCCATGTTTTGACACCATCTTCCAGATGTACAACTATCTGTGTATATAGCGTGTACGGACCCAGCGGCAATAGGATAAATAGGTATAGATTTGTTACTACTACTTAAGTCGTAACCCATATGGCCTCCAGACATTCCTCTTACTATATAACCATCTTCCATTGGTCTTGAAAAGAATCCTACGCTTGGAAGAGAAGCACTCTGTGAAGCTTGAGAGATTCTATATTCACATTTTTGAATATCTTCTGAAGCTCCACATCCTAGTTTTTTATAGTAGTTAACACTTTCTTTTGCAGATTTAATTTGTTCCTCAATTGATGGCATACTTTCTCTTATACTTTGAGAATCTGCTTCAATTTTTGCTTGTTCTACTTTTAAGTCCTGTTTTAATTGTTCTAATTCTTTTTCTTTTTCTTCTAATTGTTTTTGCTTTTCTTGATTTGTTTTTATTAATTGTTCTAATTCTTTCATAATTTTGTCATTATACTCTGTAAGTTGTTCAACAATTGATAAACGATAAATCATATCCGTTATATCATTAGCTCCAAATGCATATTCTAAATATGAATTTTCTCCATCGGCTATTTGGTAATATGAAATAATATTTTTGCTTTCTTCACTCTTTCTTTGAATCTCTTCTTGACTTTCTTCTATTTCTATTTGTAATTGTTCTATTTCTGCCTCAGCTGATGAAATTTGTGACTCAATAGAAGCTATTTTATTTTTTATTTCTTTTACCTCAGCATCATTTTTTGCTAAACTTGCTTTTTTATTTTCTAACTCTTTTGTATATTTAGAAACTTCTGCTTCAAACTCTTGTATTGTTTTAGCACTAGTATCTGTCGGTAGTGCTACTAGAGATACTAATACCAATATGATAGAAAATATGATTAATATTTTTTCTTTCATTATATTTTTAAATACTTTCTTACGGCTCTTGCACTACCTACCATACCTACTAAAATACCAATTCCAATTACTACTAGAGATACTTGATAAATAAATGGTTCTGGTTTTATTAGCTGAATTAATTTTGAATATAAATAACCATCAAAGTGTTTATAGAAGGCTAGATATCCATAGGTTACTATTAATACTGGTACAATTGAACCAAATAGTCCTAAAATCATTCCTTCAATTATAAATGGTATTTTTATTGTTATATTACTTGCTCCTACTAGTCTCATTATTCCTATTTCTCTTCTTCTTGCTGAAATGGTTAGTTTAATTGTATTAACAATTAAAAATATAGTTACTAATATTAATGCTATGACAATTCCATAGGTTACTTTTTCTACTGAAGAGAATGCTGAGACCATTTTATCTACCATTCCTTCTCCATATCTTACTACAGATACGTTATCTATTTTTTCGATTTTTTCAGCTGTTTGCTTTATTCTTTCAATTCTTTTTACTTTTACTTGAAATGTATCTTTTAGCGGGCTTTCTTCTTCATCCCAATTATTTAATACAGTATTAAAAACTTCTGATTCTTCTTGCATTTTTGCTTTTACATCTTGTTTTGATTGGTATGTATATTTTTCAACATTACTTATTTTTTTTATTTCTTTTTCTATTTCTTTTACATCATCTTCATTAGAATCATTTTCTACAAAAACAACAATTGTCATATCTTTTTCAATTGCCTCTGTAAAATTTTGAACATTTAATGATGCTATTATAGCAACTGCAACAATAATTAAAGTAATTGTAATGCAAGATATTGAAGCTAATGAAAGAGAGAAATTTCTAATTACACTTTTAACTGCATCGCGGATGCTTCTTCCTAACATTCTAAATAGCTTCATTCGGCATAAGTTCCTTTCTGTTTAAATTTTACAAGATGGCCATCTTTTAAAGTTATAACTTGTTTTTTCATCTTATTTACAATTTCTTTATCATGCGTAGCCATAATTATTGTTGTTCCTCTCATTTTATTAATGCTTTCCAAAACCTTCATTATTTCCATACTTTTTTCTGGGTCTAAATTTCCAGTTGGCTCATCACATAATAATAATTTTGGATCATTTACAATTGCCCTTGCTATAGCAACTCTTTGTTGTTCTCCTCCTGATAAATTATCTGGATATTCGTGAACTTTATTTTTTAATCCAACATCTTCTAATGCCTTCAGTACTTTTGTCCTTATAACATCTCTTTTTTCTCCTATACATTCTAGAGCAAAAGCTACATTTTCAAAAACTGTTTGTTTTGGAAGCAAGCGATAATCTTGAAATACTATTCCTAGTTTTCTTCTTAATTTGTATACTTTCTTATCTTTTAATTTAGCAACATCTAAGCCACCTACTATTACTTGTCCTTTTGTAGGTTTTTCTTCTCTATATAACATTTTTATTAAAGTTGATTTTCCACTTCCTGAACCCCCAATTACAAAGACAAATGAGCCTTTCTCTATTGCTAAGTTTAAATCATAGATGGCTGTTACTCCATTTTTATATTTTTTTTCTACATTTCTTATTCTAATTAAATCCATCTATTTTATTCACCACCTTAGTTCTTTTATTATATCATACTTTTCCTATTAAAAAAAAGAAGATAATAAAAATCCTCTTCTTTTACGTTATTTGGCACCTTCTACTTGATATGCATCTGTTACTACGAAGAAGGCCTCATTATCTATTTTTTTTATTCCTTCTGTTAACTTGTAATATTCTCTAGTTGGTACAACAGCAAGTAATACTCTTCTTTTATTTGATAAAAATCCTCCTTTTACATTAAATGTAGTAACTGTATGATTTAATATTTCTATTATATATTTTTTTATTTCATCTTCTTTAGTTGTTATAATATAAAAGGCTTTATTCTTAGAAATCCCTAAAAGTACTTTATCCATTACTATACTATTGATATATAAAAATACCATTGCATATAAAGCATTTGTCCATCCAAAAAAAACTGCTCCTAAAAGTACTATTGAAGTATTAATAACTAAATTAGTCTTTGCAATTGATATTTTATGTTTTTCATATAATATTTGAGAAATAATTGGAAAGCCTCCATTACTATATCCACTCTTGTACATTAGGCCATTAGATACTCCACTTAAAACCCCAGAAAATAGTACTAATAATAAGGTATCGGATGTGTCTATTTTAATGTAATTTCCTATATTAGCCGTTAATTCTAAAAATATGGGATATAAAAAACATGCAATCAGAGTTCCGGCTGTTCTTTCTTTGCCTAAATACATATATCCTATTACAATAAATGAAAGAGATAATAATAAAACGATATATGAAGGATTTATATTATATAAATAGTGAGTAATGGTAGCTAGTCCATTTGTTCCTCCGGTTACTAATTTTAGAGGCAATAAAAATAAATTATATAATGTAGCGCTTAACAATAATGATATGATTATTAAAAATATTCGATATCTTTTTTTTATTTGATTTTTTATCTTCATTTATTCCCCTCCAAACACTTCATATGTATCGGTAATTATATAAAAGGCTTCATTATCTATTTTTTTTATTCCTTCTTTTAATGCATAATATTTTCTTGTTGGAAGAGTAGTCATTAATATAGTCTGATTTTGCTTTTTAAATCCTCCTTCTGCATGAAATATAGTTACTCCATGCCCTAACTCCTCTATAATGAACTTTTTTACTTCTTTTTCTTTACTTGTTGCTATAAAGAAAACTTTACTTTCAGATATACCTAGTATTACTCGATCAGATATTAAACTTATTATATATAATAAAACTATAGAATACATCATATTGTTTATTCCAAAAAATAAACCAGATGTTACAACAATTGCACCATCTATAATTAGCATACTATTTCCAATACTTATTTTAAAATATTGACTTACTATTTGATTTAATATATCAGTTCCACCTGTAGTGAATCCTGCTTTATAGATAATTCCTGCTCCAATACCAAATATAATTCCTCCAATTATTGTAGAAAATAAAAATGAACTTGTATCTATTTTTAACCAAACATTTATATTTTCAGTAATTCTTATAAATATAGGAAATATAATAGATCCTATTATTGTTGCACTTGTTTTTTTCTTACCTAATAATAACATACTAAAAATAAGAAGTATGGCATTCATAGTTAAAATGATAGTGGAATTTTGTAAATTAATAATATTATTAATTATTATAGCAAGACCACTTACACCTCCAGAAACCAGTTTATTAGGCGCAATAAAAATATTATATGATAAAGATATTAATAGGCAACCTAATATTAGTTTTAACAATTTTTGAAAGTTTTTATACATAACTTTATTTTTTTTCATTATTTTCCTCTTATTCATAATTTATAAACAGATCTAAATCTCCATCTAAGACTTTATCAACATTACTTGTTTCTACTCCTGTTCTGTGATCTTTTACCATAGAATATGGATGCATAACATAACTTCTTATTTGTGAGCCAAAGTTAATTGTTGATTGAATTCCTTTTATTTTATTCATTTCCTCTTCTTGTTCCTCTATTTTTTTTAATAATAATTTATTTTTTAATACTTTCATTGCTTGCTCTTTATTTTGGATTTGACTTCTTTCATTTTGGCAGGTAACAACTATTTTAGTGGGAAGATGGGTTATTCTTACTGCTGAATCTGTAGTATTTACCCCTTGCCCTCCTGCACCTGTTGAACGATAAACATCTATTTTTAAATCTTTTTCATCAATGTCAATACTTGTATCCTGCTCAATTTCTGGAGTGATTTCTACTGATGCAAACGAAGTGTGTCTTCTGTTATTGGAATCAAATGGAGATAATCTAACTAATCTATGTACTCCTCTTTCTCTTTTTAAGAGACCATAAACATTTGATCCACTTATTTTGACAGATACACTTTTTATCCCAGCTTCATCCCCATCTTGATAGTCAAGGATTGTTGTTTTATATCCTTTTTTTTCACACCATCGCAAATACATTCTATATAACATGCTTGCCCAATCACACGACTCTGTTCCTCCAGCCCCAGGGTGTATTTCTAAAATACAATCATTTCTATCATATGGGCCACTTAATGACACTCTTCTTTTTTCTTTTTCTATTAATTCTTCTATTTTAGGAATAGAATTTATTATTTCATCTTCAATAGATTCATCTGGTTCTGTATCTAATAGTTTTATCAATTCTAAATTCGATTCGATTTCATTTTTTATAGAGATTATTTCTTCTGTTTCATTCTTTAAGGCATTCATTTCTTTAATTATCTGTTCACTTTTTTCTCTATTATTCCAAAAATTTGGTTTTGTTGTTTCTTTTTCTAAGAAATTAATTCTCTCTGATTTATTATCTAAGTCAAAGTTCCCTCCCAAGTTTATTTACTATTTCTAAATTTTTAATTAATTTTTCTTTTGCTTCTTTTCTTTCCATAACTATCTCCTCTATTATTTGTTTTAAGTTTAACATACTTTTATATGTATTTTTTGTAAAAAAAAATTAATTTTTTTGATTGTTGGTATTTTTTTTATTTTATAACATATATTATTTTAGAGGAAGGTTCACTATTTCATGTGAAGATCCTCTTTATATAGATTTTGGGGACAATGTCCCCTTTTTTTTACTCAAAAAATGATTCTTTTATTGTAATGGTTTTATTATCAAAATCAACTTCTGTTGTAGCATCATATGGCAATATACATCTAGGTACAGAATGACCAAAATTTATATTATAAAGAATTGGTGTTTTAATATCATTAAAAACTTCTTTATATATTTTTTTGTACTCATCATAATATACTTCATCTATTGGTTTTCCCACTAATATTCCTTTTACATTTTCTAGGATTTTTTCTTCTTTCATTTTTATTAAAATATTTTTTAATTCTGAAGGAGATATTTTATTATCACTAGTTTCTATAAATAAAATTTTTTCTTTCCACTCTTCTATTGTTGGTAAGATATCATATTTTTTATATATTTCAGATGATTTTCCATACATAGCCTCATATAGTATTTCTATACAGCCACCATATAGTTTTCCTTCTATAATTCCTCCTCCATTTATTGTTTCAAAGTTGTGTTTCTCCTCTACTTTTTCTCGTGGTATATTTAATTGTTCTTCGGAATAGTTTTCTCTATCTTTATACCAGACTGGACTTGGTTTTATATCTAAATGATTATTGTTTTCAAAAAGAGTATTAAATGCTTTTTTAGTATATGGGAGCATTTCTTTATCCAGTTCTGCTATATCGATTAAAAAGCAAGGTCCATAAAAAGTGGATAAGCCTAATCTATTTAACATTAAATGATTATTGGTTGTATCAGAAAATCCCATAAATATTTTGGGGTTTTCTTTTATTATTTCTTTAAATTCTTCATCTTCCATTAAATATGGTATTGTTTTGTATGTATCTTCTCCTCCTATTGCATTAATAATGGCTTTTATTTCTTTATCTTTAAAGGCTTCTTTTAAATCTTCTGCCCTTTTTTCTGGATGTTTCTCAAGATATTCCATATCTTTATCTGCATTTGGCATAATTACAGGTTCTAATCCAAATTCTTTTAATCTTTTTATTCCAAGTTCTAATTCGTGTTTGCAAAAAGGCATTCCTAATAATCCTCTTGATAAACTAACTATTGCTACTTTGTCTCCTTTATTTAGTTTTTTAGGTTTCATTTTTTTCCTCCTATCTATTAATATTTTATCACTTTTAAAAGAAAAAACCTAGTTTTCTTTAAAAACTGGGTTTTTAATTTCTATAATTTCTGAATCATTAATAATAAATTTTAAAACTTCTTCATTTTCTGGGACTTCAAATCCAATATAACCGGATGTCTTGTCATTTGATAAAATTGAAGTATCTTCATCTATATTATTGTAAGAAGCTTTTCCTTGAACAACATTGCAAAAATTTTCATCTGTTTTGGTTTCAACTTCTCCTAAGTTTTCATTTCCGGCTTTTAAATCAATTTTCTTTATTAATTCTGATACTTTTTTTGGATCTTTTTCTAAGTTTTCAATTATTACATGAAAAGCTATTTTTTTGTAATTATTTTTTGTATTACACTCATCTTTAAAAAAATCATCATAGTACTCATATACTTCATATTTATCAATTAATAAGGAAAAGTTATCTTTTTTGATGTTTTCATTTAAACTTCCTGTTATGTCTTTTTTCTTACTTACAAACACATCAGAACTATTCAAAATTTCATAAGCAATATATCCAAATATAATAAGAAAAAATAACATAAATGGTATAAAAACTAGTTTAACTCCTCTTGTCATGTCTTTTTGAATTTTCATTACTTGTTCTTTGTTTGCTTTTTGTAATTCTTCTTTTTCCTCTTCTTTTTCTTTTCTATATTGTTTTATTATTTCTTTACAATCCGCGCCACATTTTGGACATATCTGGTTTTCTTCTGTTATGTCTGATTTACAATATAGACACTCTAAATAAGTTTTTTTCATTTTCTACCTCTTTTCTATTTTTATTTTATCATAAAAGCAGAAAAATAGTATTATCTTTTTTATTAATATTTTTTATTTACATTTTTTTGCTTTATGTTTATATTTAAGTTTTAATATTACATTTTTTATTATCCTTTTCTTGTCATTTTAATTCATTTTTTATGTTTTTTTGTTTTATCTTGTACATTCTTTACTTATTTGTTAATATCAATTTGAGGTGAAAATTTATGCATAGTGACGAGTATTTTATGAGTATTGCTATTGATTTAAGCAAAAGGAGTAAATATCCGTATGGTGCAATTGTCGTGAAAAATGGTAAAATTATTGGTAGAAGTGATAGTATTACTAATGTTAGTAAAACAATATATAGTCATGCTCAATTAATTGCTATTGAAGATGCACTATGCGGAAATGATTTGATGGATGGTTTAGTTGGTTGTACATTGTATTCTTCTTGTGAGCCTTGTTTAATGGCAATGGAAGCCATCTTATATTCTGGAATAAATAAACTTATTTATGGGATTAATATAGAGGCTAGTAATTTATACTATAATCATATAGAAGATTTTTCCATCTTGGATATTGTAAAAAAAATTAATCCTCATATGAATATTATTGGTGGAGTTCTTGAACAAAAAGCAATGGAGGTTATTTCAGACTATAATAAAAAAATTATTGAAAGCGATGAAAAATTTATTGATATTGCTATAGATATAAGTAAAAAATCATTTTATCCTTTTGGTGCAATTGTTGTAAGAGACGAGAAAATTATTGGTAGAAGTGATGATAATGTACCTTCAAAAAATACAGTCTTTCAACATGCAGAATTAATTGCAATTGATGCAGCTGTTTCCAATATAAAAGATTCCATCTCTAGAGGGAATCTTCATGAATGTACTTTGTATACATCTTGTGAACCATGTATGATGTGCCAAGAAGCAATCTTAGCTGAAGGTATTAGTAGAATTGTTTATGCTGCTACTATAGAAGATAGCAATCAATATTTTTGTAAAGAATATCCAGTATCTGTTAAAGAGATAATTAATCGTTCTAATAGTCAAATTAAACTTGTAGAAAAGCTTCATCGAGACAAGGCTATTGTTGTTTTAAAAGAACATGGACCATTATAATATTCCACAAACTTGTGGATTTTCATGATTGTACCCATTCTTTAGCCTTACGATAATAATAATTTGAATTTAATACTTCAGATAAAGCACAATACTTATCTGCAAGACATAATATAATACTTTCTTTATATTTAGGTAAAACTAAACCTAGTGGAAACATGTGTGATAATATCATGTTTTCTTCTTTTTTTGTTAATCCAAAATCTCTCATGGAATTATCTTTTGCTTTTCTTGCATGATCTACAGCATGAAATTTATGTTCTGGGTCTTTATCATGCCAATCATATAAAAAATAATCGTGCAATAATGCACCTTTTATTAGAGATTCCATTTCTACATTCAGTTTTAATTTTTTTGAAATCATATAACATGCATTTGCCACATTAATAGAATGATCATATACAGAGTAGTCTCCATGTTGCATAAATTCCATTTCTCTTTTATATTTATTATTATTTATAATTTCATGATATATTTTGTATTCTTTCATTTAATTTTTCCTTTCAACTAGCTAGAAAATCTATCGTTATTTTTATTACTTTTATCCTTCATGCTTTTTCATTATAGCATGTATAATCTAAGTCTTTCAATCAATTTTACATTTTTACATTCTAAGTTTACATTTTTTATTGTTTACTATATATTTCCGTTAAACTTATATAATTTTTTTACCAGTGGTGAATAGTCTACTTTAGATAAATCTTTATTTTTATTCGCAGCAATATATTTTGTTAAATACATACTTTTTATAAGCATTTCATAGTCAGCTAAAATCTCATCATTATACTTTGATTCTATAATAATTATATTTTTATAATACTTTTTTAATTCATTTAATAATAAATACTTCTTTTTACCATTTAAAAATGATAATTCTACTCCATAATTATTTCCACTGTAACTACAGGAAATAATATTTTGAAATTGATTATCTCTATAAATAAAATTTTGTTTTTTAGTTACTTTTTCTTTAAATATCATTTCATTTCAACTTTATTATATTAATTATACATTACTTTAATAAATTTAATATATTTTCTATAATAGCTGTATCTTTTTTGTTTGTTTTTATATCTTCTATTTCATAATTTATTCCATCAAATTTGTTACCTAATATTATCATTTTTGGTGTTCCTAGTACATATACGTCATTTATTCTATTACCAATATTTAAATTTTCTCTATCATCAATTATTGCATTAATGTTATTTTGTAATAAGTAATTATATAGTTTTTCTCCTTCTTCTTTATTGTTTTCATTATATATTATTTGTACTTTATATGGAGCAATATTATATGGAATGGCAAATCCTTTAATTTTATCGTTCTCTTTAATAATATTATTTTCTATTAGGCAAGCAATTATTCTTCCTAGTCCAATTCCATAGCACCCCATGTAATATGGTTTCTTCTCATTGTTCTCATCCATATAGAATAGTCCCATACTATTAGAATATTTTGTTCCAAGTTGGAAATTATTTCCTAATTCCACAGTACTATATTCTTTTAAAATAGTAACATCAGTTACTCCTAATTGTTTAAGATATTCATCTTTATTATCAAATTCTAAAACTTCTTTGTTAATACCTATATCATTTATTTCATCATAAAGTGTTTTATCTTCTCCTAAATTAGTAATTGCTTGAAATTCTTCTGCTACATTACCACCAATAACACCATTGTCACTAATGGTTGGTATAACTTTAATGCCTATTCTTTTAAATATGTTTAAATATACTTTATGCATTAGTTTATATGTTTTTTGCATATCTTCTTCAGTTTTATCAAATGAATAAGCATCCATCATAACAAAAGTTCTTGGTCTAAATAGATATCCTCTAGTTCTGATTTCTTTTCTAAATTTTTCACCTATTTGATAGTAAATAGCTGGTAAGTTTTTATATGAAGATAATCTATTAGCACCAAATAAAGTTGCACATTCTTCTGCAGTAGGAGCAAGTCCATATTCTCCTAAATTATTATTTATAGTAAACATTATATCTCCATCTTTTGTATATGTATTCCATCTATTTGATTGATCCCATATTTTTCTTGGTTGAAGTTTTGGAAATTCTACTTGAATACATCCTGCTTTATCTAGTTCATCAATTATTATATTTTCAACTATTCTTTCCAATTTAGTCCACAAATTGCCATATCCATAAATACCACTTTCATATTGATATAATTCTCCGAGTTTCATTAAAATATCCTGGCCAGAGTAATTACTATCAATATCATTTAGATTAATCTTTTTAATATTAAATCTACTTAATCTCATTTCAATCTCCCTTCCTAAAAAAAAGGATAGCACATAAGGAGCGCAATAGCGCGGTGCCATCCTTTTTTTAAACTCATTTTTGATAACGGTTTTTCCCCGGAAATGTTTTCATTTCACTCTGAAGATAGGAATTAATTAGTATCATAACTTGTTTACACTATACCAAGCTCACTTTTATGATTAACTGATTAATATTTCTTCGTCATTGATTTAGTATATTTTAACATATCTTTGCTAATTTTATCCACAATTTTTGGGGAAATTTTTATGATGTTTTTTCGTAATTTTTATTAAGATC
>CAMOWA010000004.1 GCA_946628005.1 uncultured Caryophanales bacterium | reverse complement strand
AATATATCATTCTCAAAAAATGAAAAAAAAATCAAAAAAAAAGAAGCTTATTTTGGTTGTATAATTTTTAGTGTGTGTGACTTGTATGTCATTCACACTTTTTCTTACCTTACAATAATAAAGACATATAAGTTAAAACCTGATACAATGTAAGTGCTGAAACAAACAATGAAATGAGGTACTTATATGTCTAATCAAAATTATATTATAGATATGCTAGAATTGAAAGATTCTAATGTTTATTTTAAAGAAAATTTTTATTATAAAGAAACAATTAAAGGTATTACTTATAAAATATTTGAAGGTTATTTGTCTTATAAACCATCATTTTGTCCTTCTTGCGGTGTTGTATTTGATGAAAAATTTGAAAAACATGGATTCATTCTTTCTAACATTATAATTCCTGATGTTAGTGGTTACAAAGCTATTCTTAGACTTCATAAACAAAGATATCTTTGTAAACATTGTCATAAAGCTTTTACTCTTACTTCTAATATTACTAATTATGGATGTTTTATTTCTAATCTTACTAAACATAAAATTGCTTTAGATTTAACTAAAAAGCGTTCTGAAGTAGATATTGCTTTAGATAATGGTGTTTCACCTAACACTGTTGAAAGAGTTATGGATTCATATTATGACACTATTAAATTATATAAACATTATTTACCTGAAGTACTATCTTTTGATGAATTTAAATCTGTTAAATCTGCTGATGGAGCTATGAGTTTTCATATGTGTGATGGGATTACTGGACAAACTATTGATATTGTTGAAGATAGGCGATTAGACAATTTAATTAAATATTTCTTTTACTATGATTATAAAGCCAGAAGCAGAGTTAAATTTATTACTATCGATATGTATTCACCTTATATATCTTTAATTAAGAAAATGTTTCCTAACGCAAAAATAATAATTGATAAATTTCATCTTACTCAGCTTATTTCTAGATCTCTTAATAAAACAAGAATAAGAGTTATGAATAAAGATAAAAAGAACCACAGAAAACTAAAAAGATATTGGAGATTAATACTAAAAGATAGAGATGAATTAGATTTTTCTAAATGGAAGAAATACACTTGTTTTAATTCACTTATGACACAGGTGGATGTAGTTAATTATTTGATTAATACTAATGAAGAACTTAAACAAACATATTTAATATATCAAGAGATTCTCTATTCATTTAAAAATAAAGATTTTAAGAAATTAAAACAAACATTAAGTAATGCTAATTCCAAAATATCTAATTATATGAAAACATCAATTAAAACTTTATTAGAATTTTTACCATATATTAAAAATACATTTGAAAATGAATATCATAATGGTTTTATAGAAGGCAATAATAACTTTATAAAAGTAATTAAAAGAATAGCCTTTGGATTTAGATCATTTAAACGATTTAAAGCAAGAATTATGATATGCAAAGGTTTAATAAAAATCAAAAAAACAGTCAATGCATAACGCATCAACTGTTATAAAATTATCACTTACTTGTGTCTACACACACTATTTGACAATTATCCCTTATTTTGCTTCTTCAATAGCTCTTGTTTCACGAACAACAGTAATTTTTATTGTTCCAGGATATTTCATATTAGCTTCAATTTTTTCCTTTATTTCACGTGCAATACGATGAGATTCTAAATCATCAACATCATCCGGTTTAACAATAACTCTTAATTCACGTCCTGCTTGAACAGCATAAGTCTTATCAACACCTTTTATCTCATTACCAATCTCTTCTAATTGAGATAATCGTTGAATATAATTTTCTAAAGAATCATTTCTAGCCCCCGGTCTAGAAGCAGATAAAGCATCCGCTATTGCAACAATAACAGAAATAACTGAAGTAGCAGGAACATCTCCATGATGAGATGCAATAGCATTTATAACAATATCATTTTCCTTATATTTCTTAGCAATATCAACACCAATATCTACATGACTACCTTCAACTTCATGATCAATTGCTTTTCCTATGTCATGTAATAATCCAGCTCTCTTTGCTAAAGCAACATTTTCACCTAATTCTCCAGCAATAATTCCGGATAACTCAGCTACCTCTTTTGAATGTTGTAATGCATTTTGACCATAACTAGTACGAAAATGTAATTTACCAATTATTTCTATTAGCTCTGGATCAAATTTTGTAAGTCCTAAATCAAAAGTGGTATTTTGTCCAAACTCAATAATTTTTTGCTTAATCTCTTTACATGTTTTATCATATAATTCTTCAATTCTAGTGGGATGAATTCTACCATCCTTGATTAAGTTTTCCAATGTAACTCGAGCGATTTCTCTTCTTAAAGGATCAAAACTTGATAAAACTACAGCTTCAGGAGTATCATCAATTATCAAATCAACACCAGTAATTGCTTCAATAGTACGAATATTTCTTCCTTCACGTCCGATAATTCGTCCCTTCATTTCATCATTTGGTAAATCTACAACAGTAACAGTTTGATCACTAGCAATATCCGCAGCATACCTTTGCATAGAAGAAATAATCAATTCTCTAGCCCTTTTGTCAGCTTCCAACTTTGCTTCATTTTCTGCTTCACGAATATACTCAGATATTTCCTTAGACATACTCTCCTTTACTTTGCTCATAACAAGTTCTCTAGCTTTTTCTTTACTAAACTTTGAAATTTTCTCCAATAAATCTAGTTGTTCCTTTTTTATTTCCTCCACTTTACTTTTTTCTTCTTGAATTTCATCTTGTTTTAAAGAAAGTTTATTTTCACGTTCATCTAAAGCCGTCTCACGTTTTTGATACATTTCATCACGTTTATCAATACTAGCCTCTCGTTGTAATAATCTATTTTCACTTTCTTTTAGCTCTTCTTTTTTCTCACGAATATCTTTATCCAATTCCATCTTCGCTTTATGAGCTTCTTCTTTTTGTTCTATTGCAGCATCTCTTTTAAGTTTTTCAATTTCTTTTTTAGCTTGATCAATCATAATTTCAGCTTTTTTTGATGCCAAGTTACTACGTAAAGAGTTCACTATAAAAGAAACTACAACTCCTATAATTAAACCAATTATAATAAGTAAAATGGAGAATAATAAACTATTCATATATACCTCCATTCTAGACTAACCAATAATTGTTAATCTAGTTCTATTTTAGTTGGATTTTAAAACCTTGTCAAGTAAAACAAAAATCAAGTGAAAGCAAAGAAAAACAATTATAAAAAATAATTTTTAATAACATCATAATCAGAATAAGGAATTTTTTTATCTTCTATTGCCATATAATTATCTCTTCCTTTTCCAATTATCAAAACAGTACTATTATCATTTGCGATAGAAAGTGCATATTCAATTGCTTCTTTTCTATTTTTTATTCTAATGTATTTTTTATTATTACCTACCATCTGATTAATAATATCATCGACATCTTCATATCTAGGATCATCCATAGTAAATATAGCAACATCACTATTATCAATAATCATTTGCCCTATTATTGATCTTTTTTCTTTATCTCTACCCCCTGCCGCACCAGTAACAACAATTAACTTATCATTTTTGTAAGCATCTAAAATACTTTCTACAGCATGAATAGTATGCGCATAATCTAATACTATTTTAAATTTTTGTCCAAAGTTTAGTTCTTCACATCTCCCTTTTACTCTATTTAACTTTTTAATTTTTTCAATAATTATATTTTCATCTACTCCAACATTTTTAGCAATCAAAAAAGCTAAAACAACATTATAAATATTAAATTTTTCAAAAAAAGGGGATAATATTTCAAAATTTTTATGATTATTTTTATCTATTAGGTTTACTAATAAAAATCCATCTTTTTTTAAAACCTTATCAATACAAAAATCACATTTCTTTGAAAATCCATAGGTATAGCATTTTTTATCTAATAAATTATTTTTAATATTTTTATCATCTCCATTAACCAACACTATACCATCTTCTCGAACTAGATCAATAATCTTCAATTTACATTGTAAATAATTTTCAAAAGACTTATGAACACCTATATGATCACCAGTAACATTAGTGATAGCAACAACTTTAAAGCGAAAATCTTTTACTCTGTTGTGTAATAATGCCTCACTAGATACTTCCATAGATACATTTTTTATATTAGATTTCTTTATTTTACTTAAACTATCATATAGTTCAGATATACACGGAGTAGTATTAGATAAAGAGTATTCCACACTACCTATAATTAGTCCATTTGTTCCCATATATGCACAAGAATCAATAAGTTGACTAACAATAAAAGCAGTAGTAGTTTTCCCATCAGTACCAGTAATTCCATAAAAATTATAATCATCTAAATGTATATCGTAGTATTTTTTGCACAAATCATTATAATAATTATTAATATTATCCACAATAATATGTGGAAAATCTATATTTATTTCTCGATCAACAACTAAAAAAACACATCCATTATCAATAGCTTCATTTATATATTTAAAATGATTAACATAATATCCATTTGTTGCAACAAAAATATAACCCTCTTTTACAAGACTATAATCATCTGTAATACCATAAACATTAATATCTAAATCATAATCAATTAATGTACTTAATTTTTTCATATATCCCTCCAATTAAGTATATGTTTTTTTACTATAGTAATTATTACTAAAAAAAGAAGATTATTAATCTTCTTTTCCTTTTTTAGAATCTTTATCATTAGATACTGCAATATCATAAAACTCACGAACTTTTTTTTCTAATTCTTTGCATAAATCAGGATTATCTTTAAGTAAAAGCTTTACATTTTCTTTTCCTTGACCAAGCTTCTCACCTTGATAAGAATACCAAGCACCTGTCTTTTCAACGATGCCAGCCTCACTAGCTAAATCAATTACTTCTCCTTCTCTAGATACTCCCTCACCATACATAATATCAACAACACATGACTTAAATGGAGGAGCAACCTTATTCTTTACAACTTTAACATTAGTTTTATTACCTACTACACCATCTCCCATTTTTAATTGTTCACTACGTCTTATCTCTAAACGAATACTAGAATAAAACTTCAATGCTCTTCCTCCAGTTGTGGTTTCAGGATTTCCAAACATAACTCCAACTTTTTCACGCAATTGATTAATGAAAATAACTGTTGTATTAGTTTTACTAATAGTTCCGTTTAACTTTCTAAGAGCCTGTGACATTAATCTTGCCTGTAAACCAACATGAGAATCTCCCATTTCACCATCTATTTCTGCTTGTGGAACAAGAGCCGCAACAGAATCTATAACAATAATACTAATAGCTTCACTTCGAACTAAAGCATCACATATTTCTAAAGCTTGTTCCCCTGTATCAGGTTGAGAAAGTAACAATTCATTAATATTAACTCCTAAACGTTCTGCATAAACCGGATCTAGCGCATGCTCTGCATCGATAAATGCTGCTCTTCCACCTAACTTTTGATGTTCTGCAATAGCTTGAAGAGCAAATGTAGTTTTTCCACTAGATTCAGGACCATAAATTTCAATTATTCTACCCTTAGGATATCCACCAACGCCTAAAGCAATATCTAATGATAAAACGCCACTAGAAATAACATCAACTTTCATATGTTTATTATCTCCAAGTTTCATAATAGAACCTTTTCCAAATTGCTTTTCAATATCATTTAATACCTGCTCTAAAGCTTTATCTTTATCTTTAACAACTTCCTTACTTGCTGCCATAACAAATCCTCCTTCGTAAATAACTTACAAAACCATTGTATAATAACTTTAATATTTTTGCAATACCATATTCGAACAAATGTTTCTTATAAATTAAGTGAAATTTGACATCAAAAATAAAAAATCTCTTAACAAAAAAGAGATTTTTTAAATATTAAATATTCTAATTATACTTTTTCATTTTTTCCAAATAATAACCCTTTATTTAAATGAAAATATTCAAAAGCACTTATAATAGATAAAATACAAGCCAAATACACTAGAAATAAATCAATTCTTAAACCAATAAATTCAAACGGTATATTATAGAAAAATACTAATACCAACCCAACCATCATAGAAGCAGTCTTATATTTACCAGATTTTATAGCAGCAACTACAACACCCTTACTTGCAGCTTGCATTTTAATAGCATCAACAACAATATCTCGAGTAATATAAATAACTGGAACAATAGAATTAATAAATCCATTAGTTGCAAGTAAAATTAAAATAGGATTTACTAAAACTTTATCAGCAATAGCATCCAACATTTTTCCAGTATCCGTAACCATATTATTTTTTCTAGCTAGATATCCATCTAAAAAATCCGTTAAACTTGCTATAATAAAAATAATACCAGCAATAATATATTTCAAATCAACAATAACTCCAGAAACCGAATAAGTAGGAAATTGGATTCCAAAACTAGAAAAAGGTAACCACAATAATAAAACAATAAAAATGGTTAAAATTAAACGTAAAACAGTAATTTTAGTAGGTAAATTCATAAATATAATTCCTTCCTTCAAAACCTTTAAGTTCATCAACCCTTCGAGGAACCTTATTAATATTACTAATAATTATATATAACAATAATATAAATATTAATAAAGCAATCCCTCCATAAACAAAAGGCCAATAATTAAATTTTTTCTTATATTCTTTTGTATAAGGAGACTGTATCTTTTTCTCATTATCGTTTTTTTTCTTTTGAGCCTCAATTATATCATCTAAAGATATTTTAGAAGTATGTTGGAATAAAAAGCAATTAAACTCATCAACAATTTTATCAGAATCTAATCCTAAATATTTAGCATAAACTTTAATAGAATCTTTTAAATCATAAACGTCCTTAAATGCTCGAACATTCCCACTTTCTATATTTTCTAGTTGTGAAGTTGAAAATTCAAGATCTTCACAAGCCTCAGTAATGCTCACTCCATTTTTTATTCTAGATTGTTTTAAATATTCGCCAAGTTCCTTCATATCACACCTCATAAAATAATAACAAAAAAATATAAATAAGCCATGTTCTGTCCCCAATTGGGTGACAAACATTTATCTACCAATTTCTTGGTCCCTAAATCCGTTCGTTTCCTTCATTAGGACTCCCCTACCAAATTTGGGTTTCTCACTCGTGGGGTTTACCGCGTTTCACTCTTCCTTTTCAAGAAGCATCGTCTCTGTGGCACTTTATGGACTTTTCCATATCAAAAGACACAGGAAAATAATCCGCCGTTAGTAAAAACTACCCTAGGTTATTTATTCCCTAGGCACGAACACTACAATCATCACAGATTGTGTGAGCATGGACTTTCCTCAAGAATTATAAAATTCCAGCGTTTGTCTATATATTTAGTTGTTATCACTTAAATCATCATTTCTCAAATTATCACTTTGTAAACCATAAACCATTTTCTCTAATTGAGATAATCTTCTAATAATATCAACATTTGTTACATCACTATGTGATCTAGTATTAGAAACAACCTCCATATTTAGTTTAGAATTTCTAAGTTGTTGTTTTAAATTCATAACTTCAGAAAGCAAATCTGCCTTCTCCTTCTCTAAATTATTGATAATTTCAAGAAATTGTTCATAATCACTTATAATATCATCCAAAAATTGATCGACTTCTTTTAAACGATATCCTCTCGTATCAATCTTAAAATTTTTCTCAAGAATATCTTGAGGTGTAAGTTTAATTTTATTTTGATACATTTTATCACCAATCCCTTATAACAATATTATGTCATTACTTCCGCCTTTTGTCAATTCTAATACTATTTATTAGAATTTCTCTTTCAATATAAATAGTCTTTAAAAGCATATCATTTAATATTTTATTTATTTCCCATGAATTCATTTTAATCACCAAATATATAATAATTTATTTTTCATAAAAATAAACAAAAACGACAAAACTAGAAATAAAAATACAAGAAAATGAAAATATATAGAAAAAAATGAAAGAATATAGTATAATGAATGATAGGTGATGAGATGAACTACCCAAACGGAATAAAAAAAAATCTCTCTATAAATAATAACCCTATCCATACAAATATTAATTATGGAAATAGAGGAATGACTTTAGAAGGAGAACTAAATCTAACAAATGAATATTACCGAGAAATAGATAAAGCATATATATATAAAAAACCCACACCTATTAAAATAACAAAAGTTGACTATCCATCAAGAGATAAAGCTGTAATAAAGGAAGCTTTTTTTACAATTCCATCAACAACAGATTATAATGGAATATATAATGGTAAATATATTGATTTTGAAGCAAAAGAAACAGCAAGTAAAACAGCATTTTCCTTGCAAAATATTCACCCACATCAAATACACCATATAGAAAACATATATAAACAAAAAGGAATAGTATTTTTAATTATAAGATTTACTACACTAAATGAAACATATTTATTACGAGCAAAAGAATTCTTAGATTTTATCAATAAGGAAAAAAGAAAATCTATTCCAATCCATTATTTTAGAGAAAATGCATTTATAATAAAAGATGGATATAAACCAAGAATAGATTATTTAAGAATAATTGATACTGTTTATGGAGGTATATAATGCAAAAAAAAGAATTAAAAAGAAGGATACAAATTAAATCAAGAAAGAGAAAAGTAAAAAACAACAATTTAAAAATACTATTATTAATATTAGCAATTATAATACTAATAATATGTTTCTCTTTCTTAGGAAAAACACTAACCCTACTCATAGGAATTTTATTAGGAATAATTATTGGTATATGGTTTATATTATCAAAAAAAGGAAAAAAGAGAAAAAAAATAATAAGTATATTATTAATGATATTTTTACTTCTTGGAATAACAGGATTAATTGCATTTAGTGGATTTGTAATATATATTAAAACACAAGCTGATCCAAAATATGACAAAAAGAAACTAAATACATTAGAAATATCAAGAATATATGATATGAATGGAAAAGAAATTGCAAAATTAGGTTCAGAAAAAAGAGAAAAAGTAAATTACAATGAATTACCTGAAGTATTAGTTGATGCAATAATAGCTACAGAAGATTCAAGATTTTTCCAACATAATGGTCTTGATGCTCCAAGATTTTTAAAAGCAACAATTGGTCAATTAACTCATGGATCCGGAGCTGGTGGTGCCTCTACCTTATCTATGCAAGTAGTAAAAAATAGTTTTACAGACAAATATGGAAAACTAACTTCAGGTCTTCCAGGAATAATCCGAAAATTTGAAGATATTTACCTCGCTGTTTTCCGATTAGAAAAAGATTATTCAAAAGAACAAATAATTGAATACTATGTTAATAATCACTTTTTAGGAGGAAATATATATGGTGTAGAAGAAGCGAGCAATACATACTTTGGAAAAAGTGTATCAGATTTAAACTTAAGTGAAGCAGCCATCTTAGCAGGTATGTTTAAATCTCCTAACTTCTATAGACCAACAGTTAATCCAATAAATGCAACAAACAGAAGAAAAACAGTATTATATTTAATGCGAAGAGCAGGTTACATAACAAAAGAAGAAGAAAGAGCCGCAAATCAAATACCTGTTGAGTCTCTTACTCATGAAGCAGTAGCTGTCACAGAAAATCCATTTCAAGGATTCATTGATACAGTAGCCGAAGAATTAGAAGATAAATATGGAATTGACCCATATACTACACCTTTACTTGTATACACTACTTTAGATCCAAATAGACAAAATGCAGTAAACTCAGTTTTAGATGGTGGAAATTACTCTTGGATAGATGACAAGGTTCAAAGCGGTGTTGCAGTACTAGAAAGTGACACAGGAAAAATTTTAGCAATTGGTAATGGAAGAAACATAGGAACAAGAAACAATAGTAATGCAAGACTTCTTAATTATGCAACACAAATAAGAAGACAACCAGGAAGTACAGCAAAACCATTATTTGATTATGGCCCAGGAATGGAATACAATAACTGGTCAACATATGAACAATTCAATGATTCCCCTTACTCATACTCCAATGGACGATCAATTAAAAACTGGGATGGTGGATACTATGGACAAATAACATTAAGAAGAGCACTATCAGCATCACGTAATATTCCAGCTTTAAAAGCCTTCCAAGCAGTAGACAATGAAAAAATAAAAGAATTTGTAACAAACTTAGGTATTACACCAGAAATATGTAATACAGGATATAGATATAATAGAGAAACAAATAATTGTATAAGCAAAGAAGATGAGACAGATATAAAAGAAACAATCCCACTACACGAAGCACACTCAATTGGAGCATTTACAGGAGTCTCTCCATTAATCATGGCAGGAGCATATGCTGCATTCTCAAATGGTGGATATTATAATGAACCATACTCAGTAGAAAAATTTGTATATCGACAAACTGGAGAAACCGTAGAACATAAATCTGATAAAAAACAAGTTATGTCAGATTCAACAGCTTTCATGATATCTAGTGTATTACAAGACGTAGCATTAACAGGAGGAACCCCAGCAAACGTTGCTTGTAAAACCGGAACAACAAACTATGATGAAAATATAATGAATGAATACAATATGCCAGGAGATGCAATTAGAGATTCTTGGGTAGTAGGATACTCAACAAAAACAACTATTGGAATGTGGTATGGATATGATAGTTTTACAAAAGAATCAATTAGAGAAGGATATGTTCTACACAATGTACCAGCAACAATACAAAAAGATAGATTATTCAATGCATTAGTATCTGCTGGAGCAATGGAATCAAATCGTGATGCATTTGTAACCCCTGAAAGTGTTACTAAGGTTGCTATTTCCCCAGGTTCAAATCCTCCAAAATTAGCATATCCAGGAGGCTCAGCAGTTTATGAATACTTTAAAAAGGGAACGGAACCTACAGAATATGATATTTCAAAATATAAAATTAGTGCTCCTGGAAACTTAAAAGCTACAGAATCAAACGGAAGAGTAACTATTTCATGGTCAAGTGTATCCCCAGGACCAATAGGAGATTCTTCTCATGGAAAATTTGGTTATAATGTTTATAAAGATAATGTATTAATAACTTGGACAGACAAAACATCATATAGTTATACACCTACTGGAAGCCCATATGGAACATATAAAGTAATAGCAACATATAAATCTTACAGTGACATCCAAAGTGATCCTGCAACAGTAGTTTTAGAAGAGAAAAAGAAAGAGCCAGTAAAAGAAGAGCCAAAAGAAGAACCAAAAGAAAATCCAAAAGAAGAACCAAGTGAAGAAGAACCGATAGTACCTGTAACACCATCCACACCATAAAAAGAAGACTTATCAAACAGTCTTCTTTTTTTCATGACAAATATCAAACACTTTACAATCCTTACACAAAGGCTTAATAGCCTTACAATAATATCTACCAAATAAAACAATTTGAAGATGACGTTTCCCCCATTCTTCTTTTACAAATTTCTTCATTGCTTTTTTTTCAATTACATAAACATCATCATTAAATTTGGCTATTCCAAGTCTTTTTAATACCCTAGAAACATGAGTATCAACAGCAAAACATGGTTCATGATAAAACTCACTTAAAAAAACATTTATAGTTTTTCTTCCAACGCCAGGAAATTCTAATAAAGCTTCTCTACTTTTTGGAACAATACCATTCCAATCATTTACCAATTTACCTGCTATTTCTTTTACATAAATAGCTTTTTTATGAAAAGAACCTACAGGTCGAAGAATATTTTCCAATTCAACAATATCAGCATTTTCTAACTTTTTCAAAGAAGAATACTTCTCAAATAAAACACTAGTAACCTTATTAACTTGTCTATCTGTTGATTGTGCACTTAATACAGTAGCAATCAACAATTCATAATCTTTAGAATAATTTAATTCACATTTAGGATTTGGAAACAATTCATCTAAATAATCTTCAATCTTACTCATCATCGAACCAATTCCAATCTACAATATCCATATCAATATCATCATCAGCATCATTTTTATTGTTTCTCTTTTTACGCATTTCTTCAACATCACTAACAGATTTTATCCCTGCTTTACCCCATTCATATAATATTTTATCAATATATCTCAAATTAGAAACTCCATTAAAGACCGCTTCTTTTACAGCTTCTTTAATCAAATCTTCACTCATATTATTTGATAGCCATGCCTTAATTATTTCAATCTCAATAGGTCCTAAAGTTCTACCAAATTCACTTTCAATCATTTCAAATACAGTAGAATTAAGTTCCGTATTACCAGAAGCATCATCCATCATAAGAAGAGAAATCTTTTGATAAAAACCATCAAGAAGTACAACTTCTTCTGTATAACCTTTTTCATTTTTTAAAACATCTAAAGATATAAATCCTTTATTAGTTAAAGAATCAACATATTCCATAATTTTAGATAAGTCTAAGTTTAAATCATTAGAGAATTTAGATGGATCAAATAAATAATTATTTCCCAGTCCATTTAGATACATCAAAAATAAAAACTCATCAACAGTAATATTAAAATTATTAAAATGTTTTAATAAATAGATAGGTATAACAATATTACCACCTTTAAAAAAAGAAATTAGATTAGAATTATTCATATATTCTTCACCTCTTATCAAAATACACTAGCTTTGATGATTTGTCAAATAAGAATATCATTAAAAAGAAGAAAAAATCCATAAATATATTACAGATTTTTATAGTTAATGAAAAAACTTATATAAATCAGAATCCCCATTTTCATTATTAGTACTTTCATTACTCATATTATTACTATCTAAAGAAGAATCAGTATTATTCCCTGTATTAGCTATTTCACCAACCGATACATTAAATAAATCATTATTATTTTCATTACTTTGCAAAGAAGTAGAGACAGTTATATTTTTATCATCATAGCTTAAATCTAAAATATCATTTTGACTATCTAAATACGGTTGATCAAAATTTGTAGAACTATTACTATTTATAAAATGATTAGTATCATTATTTTTCTTTTTCTTCTTAAAAAACGAAAAATTTTTCTTTTCTTTAGGAACTTCAGCTGTAAAAGCATTATTAGACTCTAAACCAACTGCTTTTATAGATGGTTCAATAATAAACAAATCATATTTCTTACTAAAAAATTTGAATAAATTAATAAGAAGAGAAATTATAAATAAACCAACAATAACATACAATAAAATAGGAATATTAAAATAGTATAAAATACAAGCTATAATAGACAAAATAAGATAAATTGTTGAAACAATTTTTCCAAATGCCATTTTCATAGAAATAAAAAAGTCAATTAGAGGAATAAAAGCAAGTACTGTTCTTTTAACATACATTCTTTCATGTAACATATTAAGAGCAATTCCAATAATATAAAGGAAAAACAATACTCCAATTATTTTTACAATTACTGGAAATAATCCAAAATCTCCTAATCCAGAAAAAAATTCAAATAAAGAAAAATGAAATGTATCTTTTTTTGATATAGCACCATTAACAATTTGATCAATTGTAAGATCTTTATAATTATCATAGCCACCAATATGACAATACTTATTCTCATCATAAACCGAAATATATCTAACATCACTAGGATAATATCCATCAACGAAATATTTTGAAACTACACTAATAGAAAAAGGAGCAGATTGATTTCCAGATAATTTAAAACCAGAATAATTACTTGAATAATCTTTATCAGAACAATAAGTAACAAATCCAATATTTTTTTGTTCTTCATTAAACAATAAAATATTAATACTAACTGCAGTTTTAGAAACAGTATTATTAGTAATAGAAGAAAAACTAATTAAACCCTCTTTACTTCCATCAACATAAGTATAGTAAAAATCTCCATACAAAAATTTATCCGTTTTAACTGTAGCATGAGTATTAATAGGAATAAGAGTTTGAATCTCATAATCTTCTGCATAAACAAAAAAAGGAAAAACAAATAAACATAATAAAATAATAAAAAATAACTTTTTATTCATTACAATTACTCTCCTTCCATATTAAAATTTAATAAAATATAGTCTTTAATAATATCTTCATTATTATCCAGTCTTTTATATAAAATTTCCTTTTCCAAGGAATCATAAATATTTTTTAAATATTTTCCAGGTTCTCTATGTAGTAGATTCATAATAGTTAATGAATCTATAGAAATATCATCTCTTGTTTTAATAACTAAAGAATTATAAGACTCCGTAATACTCTTAACATCAATACCTTTAATTTCTCCAGCAACACTATTTACATATAAGCCATATTCATATAATACATATGGATCAAGATTATTCTGTTTCAAAGCATTTTTAATATTATCTATTAATTCTAATTCATTTTTATTAAAAGGATATTTTGAAGAAACATCTATAATAGCCCAAATTCCCATTAAACCTATAGATGACGGAGAATCTAACACCCTATCTAGATTAGAAATTTCAAGACAAGTATCTAATCCTAAATCAAGTAACATTTTAACTCCTTTTCTATAATTAGGGCTAGTAAATATTTTTTCCAATTCTTCTTTTTTTCTATTATAAGATAAATTATATAATAACTTTTTATTTTTTTTAATAGCAGAAACAATTTCTTCATCCAATGAAAAATCCAAAATAGTAGCAAAACGAATTGCCCTTAAAATTCTAAGACTATCCTGAGAAAGTTTCTCTTCAGCATTACCTACTGAACGTATAACTTTTCTTTCTAGATCAGATTGTCCCCCCAAATAATCAATTATCTCTTTTTTTTCATTCATACATAGAGTATTAATAACAAAATCTCTACGAAGTAAATCTTGATATAAATCATCTATGTATTGAACTTTCATAGGATGCCTATTATCAGAATAATCAATATCACATCGAAAAGTAGTTAATTCAAATTGAAAACCCTTTTTAACTACAACAACTGAACCATAATCTTCATTTGGTAAGCAATCATTACAAAACAATTCCTTAATCTCTTTTGGAGTAGCATTTGTAGTAATATCAATATCATTTGACTCAATACCTAATAAATAATCACGTACAAAGCCACCTACAATATATGCTTGAAATCCATTGTCATGCAATTCTTTAATTAAAGAAAATGCTATTTCTAACATTTCATCACAACCTTATACATAATACACAATAATTATAACATAAAAAAAAGAATCTATATAGACTCTTTTGAAACTTCTGTAAATTAGTTTACAGTTTCTTTTAATGCAGAACCAGCCTTAAATCCAACAGTATTTCTTGCAGGAATATTAACAGTTTCACCAGTTCTAGGATTACGTCCTTCACGAGCAGCTCTCTTAGAAACATTAAATGTTCCAAATCCAGCTATTGCAGCTTTTCCTTCTTTCTTTAAAACTTCTTTAATAGTTTCAAAAACTGCATCAAAAGCTTTTGCAGAATCAGCTTTAGTTAAACCTGTTTTTTCAGCTACACTTTCAATAAAATCAACTTTTTTCATTAAATATACCTCCCTATATTTAAGCATACTTGATGCTTACAAATTAAAATTATCATGTTTTTATAGAAAAAGCAACAATTATACACGAAATTTACTAAGTTTTTTTGAAATATCTGTTAATAAAGCAATTATATGTCCAATTGCAAAAATAAATATAGATAATAGTAATCCAACTGCCCATATAGCAATCATCAAAGAAAAATTAAATTCAGTAACAGAACATGCCTCATAATAATAAAAAGAAGAAGGCTGACAAGTAGCAAAGAGATTTCCCAATATAATTCCCAAAAAAAGGCATACTATAAAAATCCCTATTGCAAAAATCTGATAAAAATTTAATTTATATTTAGATATTTTTTTAGGAAAAGAATGTAATTTAGGAAAATCCTCTTTCGTTTTTTGAATCTCTTCAAATAAATCCATTATTCTTCCTCCTTCTTATTATTTTTATGCACTTTTTTTGATGTTTTATCTTCAGCATTCTCTTTATTACCAATCTTTTCAACAACTTTATCATTAATATTAGAAGATACATCTATAACTTTTTCTTTTACGCTATCAATTTTTTTATCAATCTCATTAGTAGATACAAAATTATCTATTTTATCATGAATATTCTTTACACCATTAACAATTTTATCATCAATATCAGTCTTATCTAAAACTTCCTGAACTTTTTCTCTTACTTCATCAAAATTACCAGCATTATTACTATCTAATTTTTTCTTATCTAAATACTCTCTATATAAAAATATATATCTTCCTAATAAAATATAGTACATAGAATCTAAAATAGAAACTACTACTCCACTAAATACAACAGTACTAATTAAATTAACTAATAATAAAAAGATAGTTAATATAACAATTGCAGAAAAATACCAATCATTAGTTAGTTCATTAAAAGGAGATTTAGAAAAAGAAAATTCCCTCCAAATTCTAGAATCTCTAAACAATGTGTGACTCATATAAATCAAAAATACAAAATTTATAATAAATGTTAATACTGTGTATAAAGAAAATGACTGAACAATTGTAAATAAAGATGTTGTAGTTGTTATCAAATAAATAAATACTAAAATAACATTCATATAATTAAATATTTTTTTTCCAAAAGAAAACTTTAATAATATAAAATACAATAAAACTAAAATATAAATACTGTTATGATTAATAACACTACTAAACAATGCAAATGATAATTCTCCATTAGCTAAAGATTGACTAGCAATTATAAAGATAGATATAATAACAATAATCAAATTAGTAACAAAATGAGCATTATCATACCACTTCAATGAACTATTTTTATTTCTTTTTTTCAAAATATATCACCCTCTTTAATATATTATAACACCATTTAATAATAGGAAGTATCATGAAAATTAAAAATTCTTTAAAAGTTTACAAGAATATGCTATAATTAAGCTGAAAAGCCGGGGATAATGGAGGTGAAAAAATGAAACTACCAATAGTAGCATTAGTAGGAAGACCAAATGTTGGAAAAAGTACGCTATTTAACAAAATAGTCGGAAAACAAGTATCAATTATTGAAGATTCTCCTGGAATAACAAGAGATAGAATATATCAAGAAGCAAATTATAATAATAAACGATTTTATTTAATTGATACAGGTGGAATAGACATCTCCAAAAAAGATTTTAATAACGAAATCAAATATCAAGCTGAATTGGCTATTGAAGAAGCTGACATAATAGTCTTTATAGTAGATGGAAAAGAAGGCTTAACACAAAATGACTATATAGCTAGAGATATTATAAGGAAATCAAATAAAGATGTCATAGTAGCAATTAATAAAATGGATATAAAAGAAGCAAAAAACAATATATATGACTTTTATGAATTAGGATTTGAAAAATATATTCCAATTAGCAGTATTCATAATATAGGATATGTAGAATTAATGGATACCATTACAATGAACTTTAAGGAAATAGAAAATCAAATAGATAATAGAATAAAATTTTCAATTATAGGGCGTCCTAATGTTGGAAAAAGTTCTTTAATGAACGCTCTTTTAAATGAAGAAAGAGTTGTAGTTTCAGATATAGCAGGAACAACAAGAGATTCAATAGATTCAATAATAAAATATCATAATGAAGAGTATATAATAATTGACACAGCAGGAATGAGAAAAAAAGGAAAAATATGGGAATCCGTTGAAAAATATAGCTTATTAAGATCACTAAAATCAATTGATAGAAGTGACATTTGCCTAGTAGTAATAAATGCCGAAGAAGGAATCAAAGAACACGATAAACATATTGCAGGATATGCCATTGAAAAAGGAAAAGGATTAATATTTGTCGTTAACAAATGGGATACCATTAAAGATACTACAATTCAAGAATTTGAAAAACTAATGCGCGCTGAATTTCAATTTGCTCCATATGCACCAATAGTATTCTTATCTGCTCTAACAAAAAAGAGAATTCATACATTAATGCCAGAAATAGTAAAAGTAAAAGATAATATAAAGAAAGAAATAAAAACAAGTATAATAAACGAAATAATACAAGATGCCTATCAATTAAACTTACCACCATCATATAAAGGAAAAAGATTAAAAATATACTTTGTATCTCAAACAGGAATAAAACCCCCAAAATTTACATTTAGAGTAAACAACAAAGGACTAATACATTTCTCATATGAACGATACATAGAAAATAAAATAAGAGAAAATTTTGATTTTACTGGCACTCCAATAGAACTTCAATTTAAAAATAGAAATGAGGAAGAATTATGATAATAGGTAATAATTCAAACAATAGCTTTAATCACAATACAATGAGTTACAAACATACAAATAATAATCAAGAAAAAATTAAACAAACTCCAAATCAAAACCATTATAGTAATCCTCTAAATAAAGATGAAATGGCAGATAAGACATATCAAATGTTAGAGGAAAGATTAAAAAATGGGCTTATTTCATTAGATGAGTTTCACAAACAATGTAATAAACTATCAAAATTTAGAAATAAATGAAAAAATCCTTCTAATATACATATACTATATTAGGAGGATTTATGTTTAAAGAATCATTATTTAATAGAATTGAAAAAAAAACAAACATAAAAAAAGAAACTATTTTATCTTTAGCAGATAAATTAAAACAAAATAATATAAATGATGAAAAATCTTTAAGAGAAATAATTCAAGAGATAAGCCAATTAACTGGAAAAGAAGTATCAAAAGAAAAAGAAAATAAAATTATTGAAGCAATTAAAAATAACGAAGTCCCTAATAACATAGACAAAATGTTTTAAAAAAAGAAGAACAAAGTTCTTTTTTTTTATTCATTATCATAAAAATATAATAAATAAGGAGAGATTTATGGAAAAATATGAAATTATCAAAAATATTGCTAAAAGAAGCGGAGGAGATATTTATTTAGGAATAGTTGGTGCAGTACGAACAGGAAAATCAACATTCATAAAAAAAATGGTAGAAACATTAATTATTCCCAATATAGAAGACGAGTATGAGAAAAAAAGAGCTTTAGATGAAATACCTCAAAGTGCTGCAGGAAAAACAATAATGACTACAGAACCAAAATTTGTACCAAATAACACTGCAAAAATAAAAATAGAAGAAGTTAATTGCAATATAAAATTAATTGATTGTGTAGGTTATATGATTAACAATGCAATTGGAGCAGTCGATGAAAATGGGCCAAGAATGGTTAAGACCCCTTGGTATACAGAAGAAATTCCCTTTACAGAAGCTGCAGAAATTGGAACAGAAAAAGTTATAAAAGAGCATTCAACAATCGGAATAGTAATTACAACCGATGGATCAATTGGAGAATTTCAAAGAGAAGACTATATTGATGCAGAAAAGCGAGTAATTGATGAATTGCAATCAATAGGAAAACCATTTATTGTAATATTAAATACAACCCATCCTAACTTACCAGAAACACAAAAGCTAAAAGAAAATATGGAAAAAGATTATAATGTTCCAATATTACCAATAAATATAGAGTCCATGAATGAAAAAGATATGCTAAACATATTGAAAGAAGCTCTATACGAATTTCCAGTAATGGAAGTAAGAATAAATATGCCAAAATGGATAACAATATTAAACCCAGATAATAAAATAAAAGAAGCATATATAAATACAATAAAAGAAAGTATTATAGAAATAGATAAAATTAAAGATATTGAAAAAATAACAAGTCATTTCGCAGAAAATAAATATATCGAAAAAAGCTATTTATCAGAAATTGATACATCTACAGGGATTATTACAGTGAATTTAACATCCCCAGTTGAATTATATAATGAAACATTAAAAGAATTAATAGATGTAGAAATTAATAATAAAACAGATTTACTATCACTATTTCAAGAATTAAATACAGCAAAAAAAGAATATGATGGAATAAAATATGCTCTAAAAATGGTTAAACAAACCGGATATGGTATAGCAATACCATCAATCGAAGATATGAAACTAGATAACCCAGAGATAATTAAGCAGGGATCAAGATATGGAGTAAAATTAAAAGCAGTTGCCCCATCTATCCATATGATAAGAGTTGATGTTGAATCTACTTTTGAACCTATAATAGGAAGTGAAATACAAAGTAAAGAATTAATTGATTATTTAACAAAAGATAGAGAAACCAATCCAAAAGAAATATGGAAAAGTGAAATATTTGGAAGAAGTATAGATTCTATCGTTCAAGAAGGAATTCAATCAAAAATAAATCTAATGCCAGACAATATAAGATTTAAATTACAAAATACACTGACAAAAGTAGTTAATAAAGGATCAAACAATATTATAACCATCGTAATATAAAAACATCACAAAAATGTGATGTTTTATTGTTTCAGGCTACTAATTAACGAATTATATTGATTCATTAACTCATCAGTTTTAAATTGAATTTCATTATTTTCTAATTGCCACTCATCTTTATGATTAACCAAAAAAGTTAATGTCTGATAACTAATCTCAAAAATATGATTAATATTAGTTTTACTTTCTTTCAGAAGAAGAGATGTCTTATTATACTTCTCTTTCATATCATCTCTTAACATAAACTGATTAAAAAGTTTTCTATAATAAACATCATCAATATTTTTTCTTCCATATTTTTTAATTGATTTATCTTCTAAACGATTTAAAATACTATCAATATTAGTATTAAAATCATTACTAGACTTTTCTAAAAAAGAAAGAGACTTTGCAAAATCAGGACCATCATTTTTATAATTTTCAAATGATAATATTTTAGTAAGTTCTGGATTTTTAACAACCAACAAAGTTTTTTGTAATGATAAAGCAATATCATCCAAATAACTCTTCATATTACCTTCTACATCACCATATTTACCATTAGTCTTCACTTTTAAATTGAAACGATCAGTTGCTAAATCCAAAGCTGCTAACTTATCCGTTTCTTTCTCAATAACATTTATCATAGTAGCATCACGTATAACAAAAAAACCAGTAATTAAAAAAGCATCAAGTATAATAAACAAAAACACAAAAAAGAATTTTTTACGAGTACTCATAAATAATCACCTCTTATATAATTTCTTCAGATATAATACTTTCTATTTTATCAAGAACTTCTTTAACACCCAACTTTGTTACACTAGAAAATACTATTAAATCATCCCCAACTACTAAATCCAATGATTCTAAAATAAGTTTTAAATTTTTTTGTTTTTTTCCACCACTTATCTTATCAGACTTAGTAGCAATAACAGTAACTGGTAAATTATAATATTTAAGAAAATTATACATTAATAAATCATCTTCCATAGGTTTATGTCTAAAATCAATCAACAGAAAAACTCTCTTTAACTGATGTCTTTTTTCCAAATATTCCTCAATCATCATACCAAATTTCGCTTGAGTTTTCTTATCAACAGCAGCATAACCATATCCAGGAACATCAATCAAATAAAATCCATTATTTACATTATAAAAATTTAATGTTTGGGTTTTCCCAGGAGTAGAAGAAGTATAAGCGATATTTTTTCTACCTAAAATAGAATTAATAAAACTACTTTTACCAACATTACTTCTACCAACAAGTAAGAACTCTGGTTTTAAATCATCTGGATACTGACTTCTTCTTGTTGCCATAATATCCAAATTAACGTCATTAATTATCATATACACGTCTCCTCATATTCTTTTTTTAAATAATCACTTAACAATAAATCCAAATCATCAATAACCTTCATAGCAGCATCTAAACTAGGCGGTTTTACACCAGAAGCATATTTATGTCCACCACCGTGGTGTTTTTCAGCTACTTCATTAATAACAGGTCCTCTAGAACGAATAGATAACCTATATTGATTATTTTTTCTATCTTCAGTAATAGTTACCCAAACTAATACTTCTTTAATATAATTAAAATTATTTATCATATTACCAGGAGAAGCTGTATCTACACCCAATTCTAATAAAGTATCATTTGAAATAACTATATACCCTAATTTATTATCAGTTACAATCATATTAAGAGAAATATATCCTTCAAGTCTAACTTCTGATAATGGACGAAGATAAAGTAAATCATAAGATTTAGATAAATCAAAGGGATAATGTTCTAAGTAATAAGATACTAAAGAAAAAGTTTCATTAGTACAACTATTAAATAAAAAACGATTAGAATCTGAAACCAATCCTAAATAAAGCAATTGAGAAATATTAGAATCACATAATAAATTAGTCTCTTTAAGAATTTTCATTATAATTTCACAAGTAGAAGAAGTATTGTCTTCAATTAACTCTAAATCACAAAATTTTTCAATAAATGGATGATGATCAATCTTTATAGAAAAGGAAAAGTCCTCTACTTCAGCAAGATCAACTCTTTTTTTATCTGGAGTATCACATACTATCAATAAAGAATTATCCATTTTAACATATTTATCTAATTTTCCAAAAGCAGAAAACCGAGTACTTCCCATTCCAATAGCAAAAACTTTTTTACTAGGAAAAGTCAACTGAATAGAATCTCGCAAAGCCAACTGACTACACAAAGCATCTGGATCAACGCCAACATGACGTGCTATAAAAATATTATCAAATTGTTCAATTATACTATAAATATTATTATACATATATTTTACCTAACCATTAATCATATTATAAGCTTTTTTTGCAATAGCAAGTGAATCATCAGAAGGGATAACATAAACTAATATTTTAGAATCATCAGAACTAATTTTTTGTATCTTTTCACAAACATTATTAGCATCCAAATCTATTTTAACTCCAAGGCAAGATAACTTCTCAGATATTTTTCTTCTTATACTAATAGAATTTTCACCAATTTTAGATGTAAATACCAAAACATCAATACCTTCAAGTAAAACATAAGACTTAGAAATCTCATAAACAATATCTATAATATATTTATCCAATGCTAAACTAGATTTATCATCATTTTCTGTAGACTCTAAAATATTATTAATATTATCACTTAATTCACTAAGACCTAAAACTCCACTTACATTATTTAAATCATCTATTACTTCTCCAGCATTTTTTCCTTCACATTCCATGATATAAGGTATAATAGCAGGATCAATATTACCTGAACTTGTACAAGAAACAATTCCACTAGAATTTAAAAATCCTGATGAAATATCAACAGCTTTACCATTATAAATACTACAAATACTATTAGAATCACCTAAAGAACAACTAACTAACTTAAAAGAATTGTCGTGCAATAAATCTGATATTTTACTACAAATGTATTCATGAGTAATTCCATCTACTCCATATTTACGTATTCCATATTTCTCATACCACTGATAAGGAACAGGAAATAAAAACTGAGATTTTTTCATGGTTTGAAAAAAACTATAATCAAAAAGTCCAATATTTAAAGATTCAGGGAATTTATTCATAAAAGATTGAACTCCTAAAATTTCAAATTTCGAACTTGATTCATCTAATAATTTTAATTTAGATAAAGAATCTTGAGAAAAAATAATATCATTAGATAATTGCGAATAAACCTGAGATAATTTATGTCCTATCCCTTTTATATCACTAGTAGAATATATAAAATCCAACTGAATTAATAAATCAACTAAATAAGAAGTAACATCATCATAATCATTTAAAACAACATTTTCAGATATTTTCTCATTTTTAAATAAAACAGTATAGCTCCCATCTTCACTACCAATTCTATTAAAAAATCCAGACACTAATAATTCAGTGCTTTCCATCTCCCATAATGAAAATTTCATATCGCGATTGAAATACTCAACAGAAATAATTTTCATAATCTTCCCTCTCTCAAAATTAGTATCATCAATATTATACAATATAATGAAAAGAAAAAAAAGCTTAAAAAGCTTTTAATCAATATGAAATCCACAAGATGGACAAAAATGATAACCTTGCACTGCTCTACCACATACAGGACAGTATTTTATAGTAGAAGACACAGAATGAAATTGTATATTGCCATTTGAATCAGCCGATAATACTCCAGTTGCAAAATTAGTATTTAGATTTTGTTGTAATTTTGAAATTTTACCAACAATACCAAAACAAATTCCAATAAGAAAACCATAAAACACAAAAAATAAAACTAAAAACGAACCAACAATTCGACCTGCAAGGTAAAATAAGATTGCATCAAAGGCTGTATGAGCAAGACCAGGAATTAACACACTTAATAATAAGTTTTTCTTTTCTAAATCCTTACTACCATTTATATTATTAACTTTAGCCTTAGATAAAAAATATCCCATAATTATAGCAAAACACGCATGTCCAGGAACAGAAAATATCGCTCTTACAATCGCAGTTTTAAAACCTGTAGAAAAAACATATAAAAGATTTTCAATACAAGCAAAACCTAAAGAAGCAAAAACAGAATATACAATAACATCATATATCTCATCAAATTCCTTATTATTATAACCAAATTTTTTAGTAACAAGCCACTTAAATCCTTCTTCAATTAAAGCAACCGAAAAAAAAGTATTAACAAAAATAATTATAAAATCAGATACTCCTTCAGTAGGAAACAATGCATCTACAGCAAGCTCAACAATAACAACTGGAATAGCACTAAAAAAACCCAGAAAAAATATCTTTGCCAATAACGAACTAGGTTCCTTATTAACATCCTTAGCATAAATGAAAAAGCCTAAACCAATAATTGGCAATATTGCCGCAAGAAATAAAATATAAATATAAATATTAACCACCTCACTATATAAAATATAAAAAAACAAAATGATTTTGTCAATAAATTGTAAAGGAAGAAACAAAAAAATAATTATTTTACAGTAAAAAAAGTGGAATAGTTTTTTCCACTTATATTTTATAATTTCAATACTCCTATATTACATTTCTAAATTCTGACAAATATCGTAAGTATCTTTAATAATCATTAACTCCTCATTAGTAGGTAAAACCCAAACTGGTATTTTAGAATCTTTTGAACTAATAATTCCTTCAGATTGATCTTTATAACTAGCAATTTTTGAATTAGCATCTTTATCTAAAAATATTCCAAGAGGAGAAAGCTTTTTAATAACATCTTCTCTAAACTCTATACCATTTTCTCCAACACCAGCAGTAAATACAATAGCATCAACTTTACCTTCTAATTCAAGATAAAAGTCAGCAATATATTTAGCAACTCGATTATTATACATAGTTAAAGCAAGTTGAGCTCTTTCATCTCCACGACTAGCAGCATCTTCAACATCTCTACTATCACTAAATCCAGAAACCCCAAGTAAACCACTCTTTTTATTTAAATCATTTGTAACATCACTAATTGATTCCCCAGATTCTTTACAAATATAATTTAAAATAGAAGGGTCAATAGAACCACTACGCGTTCCCATCATCAAACCATCAAGTGGAGTAAGTCCCATAGTTGTATCAAAACATTTTCCATTCTTTATAGCACTAATACTTCCTCCACTGCCAACATGACATATAATTAAATTTACATCATCCTTCTTTAACTTTTTCTTCATTTCAAGAGTAATAAATTTATGACTAGTTCCATGAAAACCATACTTACGAACTCCATGTTTTAAATACCATTCATAAGGGACAGGATAAATATAGTTTTCTTTTGGCATTGTTTGATGAAAAGCAGTATCATATACAGCAACCATAGGAACATTTGGTAATACTTTTTTTAAAGCCTCAATTCCAGCCAAATTACCAGGATGATGAAGTTCAGCAAGTTTAGTTAACTCCTTAATACTCTCAATTACTTCATCAGTAATCAAAACAGAATCACTATATTTTTCACCACCATGAACTACTCTATGTCCAACTCCCTTAATCTCATCTAAACTATCAACAACTTTATGATCAATTAACTCATCTAATAAAACTTGAACAGCTTCCTCATGATTTTTCAAAAAACGCGAACTTTTAATTTTTTCTCCATTCACTTTAACATTCCAAAAACAATCCTCTAAGCCAATTTTTTCGATATAACCACTAATTAAAACTTTCTCTTCTGGCATATCAAACAATTGAAACTTTAAAGAACTACTTCCAGCATTTACACATAAATATTTCATATAATACCTCTCCTTCATAACACCATTATATTATCAAACAAAACAAAATAATTCAAGAAAAAAAGAACTATAATAATATCATAATATCTTTCCCATTACTTATAAAATATATTCTTATCAAAATAATTCAAAGTACAAAAAATAATGTTATTTAAACCAATCAATAATATCCAAGTATTTTATAAATTAAACTTTTTAAATTAACATTTGTATACTTACAAAAATAATAAGTATTTACAAATATCAAACCTCCTAAATACAATATATAATACGTTTGTTCACTTAACAAAAAGCAAATTCCTAATAAAAAAAACAGTCTATTAAATAGACCATTTTTACAATTTATTGACTTTTCTTTTTACTTCTTTTTTTACGAGATTGACTTCCTGAAGACGAAGCACTAGAATTAGTCATACTTTTTTCAACAAGTCTTTTTGTTATTTCGCCACCTACAAGTCCATTATCTCGACTAGTAGCATTAGCTCCTAAATTTACTCCAAATTCATTAGCAATCTCATATTTCATTTTTTCAATATTATTTTTTGAGCCAGGAACTTTTACTTTCATTGCTGCATTTTGATTTTTCTTAGTTCTTGCCATTTTATCACCTCCTATACATTTATAGGATGGAACAATTTTAAATTTTCATACATAAAACTATAATAAATCACTAAACTCAGACTCAGAAGAAGAATTTATAGTAATTGTTTGAACAGAAGAGATTACATCATCAATTAATGTTGTATAATCAAATTTTTTTTCTTCAGTTAAACAAATATCAAGTCTAGGATTAATAACTGGATGTCGAGGAACAAAAACAGTACAACAATCTTCATATGGAATAATACTAATATCATAGGTACCAATTTTTCTAGCGATATCCATAATCTCTAATTTATCAAAACAAGCAAGAGGCCGAATAATCGGAATACTAGTAACTTCGTTAATAACTCTCATACTAGTTAACGTTTGAGAAGCAACTTGTCCAATACTTTCGCCATTTACTACAGCTAAGCAATTATATTTAATACAAAGTCTTTCCATAATTCTATACATCATTCTTCTCATAATAGTAATTAAATAATCATGTCTGCAATTTTTATAAATGCTCTCTTGAATTGGAGTAAAATTAACAATATGAAGATGAATAGAATCAGTATAATTAAGTAATTTCTTAGAAAGTTCTATAACTTTATTTCGCGCTTCAATACTTGTATGTGGCATAGCCTCAAAATAAACACAATTTAATTTAATACCACGTTTCATAGCTAAATAACCACTAACTGGAGAATCAATACCACCAGATAACATCAACAAAGCTCCTGGTTGAGTTCCAACAGGATAACCTCCTAATCCATCAAATTTATTAAAATATATAAATGTTTCTTTATCCCTGATTTCCACTTTTATCCACAAATCCGGTTGATGAACATCAACAGAGATACCAGAAATATTTTTTAATAGAAGTCCCCCTAACACACGATTATAATCTTGACTATGAATAGGAAAACTCTTATTACTCCTTTTTGTCTCTATCTTAAATGTATGAAATTTTAAACTAGATACAAGATTTAATAGCTTATTTTGAATTAAACTATCATCAGAAGAAACAATTGTTGCTATATGATAAGAATGAATCCCAAAAATATTGTCTATTATAGACTTAATAGAATCTAAATCTTCTTCCTGAAACTCTATATACATTCGAGCACGATCTTTATGAATATGAACATTATAATCTTTTAATTTATTACAAATATTTTTGTATAATGTATTTATAAAAAAATTCCGATTTGCTTTCTTTGTTGATAACTCTCCATATTTAATTAAGATAACTTTATCCATAAAACATCACCACGCATATTTTAGCAAATATTAAAAAAAAAGGCAAATAAAAAAAGAAATTATTTAATCTCTTTTTTTGTACGATAAAAAGTTTTTGAAACCACTTTACATTCCTTTACACCACTCGAGTAATAATAATTAGAATTATACTTTTTATTTAATTCATAAACAAAATACAATTCTTCATAATATTCAGGAAAAACTAATTTGCCTTTTTCTTCACAGTTATATAAAACTTTTTTTTCAGAATCCTCTTTATTTTCTTCTTTCCACTTAGATACTTTATAAACATTCACATCACTTTTATTAGTAAAATTAGTTTTTTCAATTAAAAGATCATTACAAAGTAAAGTTACATAAGGGGTTCCATCAATTAATTGAACAATAGATTCAGAAGAAGAACAATTACCTCGTCCAACAGGGCTCTTTATCTCACTCATCAATCCTTCATCAATAGCTTCTTGTAAATAAACATTTTCTGTATTATGAAAAGAAGCTATATTAGTAGTAACAATCTTAGAAAAACTAATTGCACTATCTTTCATAGTAGAGACCTTTTGTCCCGTTGCTCCCCCTAAAACAGAATGCATTAAAAAGGCAAATATAGCAATAACTAAAACAAAAACAGTTAATACTTCAAACCTTCCAAAACCTTTATTATTTGTCATATACACTCATCAACTTTCTATATATTTTTTCATCAATAGCAGATGAAGCTTTTATGGAAATATCTAAAGCCTCTTTATAATTTCCAACATTAAAAGCTTTTTCCGCATCATTAAGAGCTCTATCAACATCATTAAACCTACTACGATAACGATTAGAATAAACAATAGCACGTTCCGCCAAAAAAGCATTTTTTAACATATCCATTGTAGTATTGTATAATTTTAATACTAAATCTCTAGCCGTATCAACCCTAGTATTTAAAGTTTTAATTACAATTGGCTTCTTGTTTAACTCTTTAATAACTTCATTTATAGCTTCATTAGCTTCTTTTAACTGAACAAAATAATGATCTGATATTACAGGTAATTTATAATTTCTAATTTCATGTTTACATATTTTTAAGAAATCTTGAATTTCAGTCAATTGTTCCCGTGCTCTAACCTCATCATCATACATATTTCCCAATGATTTTAAAGCAACATCAAAATCTTCCTCCATCGAAGTTAATCTATTAGATAAAGACTCAATCTCTTCATTTAGCATTGAATAAGGACTAGACTTAGACTGTTGTTTAGCAAGCATTTTTCTATAATCATCATTTATAACAACTAATATTTTATTTACATCATGTATAGTATCAATATCTTCATCTCTTAAATCATACATATTTTTTATATCATCTAATTGCTGATAAACTTCACTGACTAATTGATTTGTCTTTTCAAGTCTCTTTTCAAAGCCAATAGACTGTTCTTCATATACTTTTCTAGATAAACGTTCTTTTTCAAAATCAATAAATAACGAGTCAAAATATTCCAACATAGTTTTTAAATCAAACATTGATCCTTCTAAATTTAAAACCCTAACTTTATCTAAAATCTTTTCTATATTCTTTTTAGATTCTGAAATATTATAATCAATATTTAAATAATCTAATACAAATCCTTCATCAATCATTTCTTTATTAAGATTTTCTACTTCCCTCATACGATTAGGTATCACTTGATTTGCCATTAATAAAACATCAGGTAACTCGTTAATAACAATTTCCATATGATCAATCATTGTATCTAGTGCTTTACAAATATGAACAACTTCGTTATATTCATTTGCCTCCATCACTTTTTCAAAATCAAGAAAACACTTTTCTATATTCTCAAGTTGCAATTCAACAGACTCTTGCATAAAATCATATAACTCTTGATGATCATGAAATTCTTTATTTAAGATACGATATTTAGACTTTAATTTAATAACTATAGAACGATATTTTTCTTCACTTAAAGTAATATCTTTTATCTCTTCCAATAAATGTTCAGCAGCTTCACGAACTTTGTATATTTCTATTTCTGCTTTAGCAATTCGATATCCACAAGACTTATAGTCTCTTTTCTCAACGTAAATATCTAAATCTATTAACATATCATCAATAACAGCTAACCTTTTACCTTTTATAGTTTCAAAAGTTTGCTGCCATTTATTATATTTTTCTTCCATCTTATCATTTTTTATGATAGGCTCAACCTTCGATAATTCCAATAAAACTGGAGTAGATGCAACCATATTTCTCTGTATTTCCAAGTTTTTTACTTTATTACGATAATACTTCATTTCCGCTCTTTTAATAAAATGAAGTATAACAATAACAATAATCATAGCAATTACAAATGCTGAACCAATAATAAGAAATTGTCCTTGCATATCTTCACCTCTACTCTCAAAACTATTTTAACACAAATAAACAACATTTTTCTACAATTTAAACAAAATAAGTTTTATTTTTCAAAAAAAAAGAAGAAAAGATTGACATAATAAGGATTTTTTCATATAATTAAAACTGCAAATTCCTTGAAACAGCAGATTTAGAACATTTTAAAGTGTTTTTTTGAAAAAAAAGTAGCAATAGCTGTTAAGTGAAAAAAAACTCCCTAAGATGTGACTAAATCATTCAAGTTTTTGTAAAAAAAGAAAGGAGAAAAATATGTCAAGATATACAGGTCCTAGTTATAAACAAGCTAGAAGAGTTGGTTTTTCAATTAGTGAAACAGGAAAAGAACTTGCAAAACATCCATATGGTCCAGGACAACATGGACAAGCAAGAAAAGGAAAACTTTCTGATTATGGTACACAATTAAAAGAAAAACAAAAAGTTCGTTTCATGTATGGAGTAAATGAAAGACAATTCAAAAAGACTTTTAAAGAAGCAGGAAAAATGTCTGGAATTCATGGTACAAACTTTCTAAGATTATTAGAGTCAAGATTAGATAATCTAGTATACAGAATCGGATTTGCTAGCACTCGTCGTGGAGCTAGACAATTAGTAAACCACGGACATGTAACAGTAAATGGTAAAAAAGTTGATATTCCATCATTCCGTGTAAAACCAGGTGATGTAATTTCACTAAAAGAAGATCACAAAAACCTAAAAGTTGTTGCAGAATCATTAGCAAAAGTAACTAAACGTGTAGAATTTATCAATTATAATGAAGGAAAAATGGAAGCAACTTATGTAAGACTACCAGAAAGAAATGAATTAAATGCAGACATTAATGAATCATTAATCGTTGAATTCTATAACAAATAAAAATGATATCTTTGATATCATTTTTTCTTTATATATTCTAAATCAAAATCATTTTCAGCATATTTATTTATATAAGAAAATACTGCATTAGCATCATCTATCAAATTATAGCCATGTATTCCAAGTTCTTCAATTGTTGGTATAACAATATCATTTTTCTTTAAGTCAATAATTTTTTTCATCATAACTAAATTACAAGGGCGTCCATAACTAAAAGCACATGAACCTCTAATATCAGGAGTTTCCTCAACTAAACGAAAATTTAATCTTCTTATCCAAGAAGGATGACAAAGTGGAAAGAATAATTTTTGAGGATTTAATCTCTCATTTTCTTTTTTTTATGTTTTGTTGATATCAATATAAAATAAAGTCAATATCTTTTTAACATTTTATTAAAAGGATACAAAAAAAGAATATTAAAAAAAACTATTCACTTTGGACGTTACCTCCCAAAATTCCTACTTCATAGAGAAAATACTCTTTCTTCTCTATAGGCTTAAATCGTGATAGTTGCTACCATACTCATTTTATCTAAATTATTTATAATCTCTGTTTTTACTCCACAATGTGAACATATTTTACTACTTGGAGAATATGTATCTATTTGATAATAATACTTCCCTTTTATTTTACTTTTCCACTCTAATATGTTGCATATCTTACTAAAACTTGCATCTAATATGCTCTTTAATAAATAGTTATTATGCATCATTTTCTTTATATTTAACTTTTCAGAAATAACAATGTCATGCTCTTCTACTATTTTGTTTAGTACTTTTATTATATTATTTTTCTTAAATTCTTTAATTTTGAATATAGTTCTGCTATTTTAATTTTTGTTTTATTATAATTTTTACTACTCTTTACTTGTCTTAATAATTATTTTTAATCTCATTATTCTTTCTTCAAACTTCTGTATTTCTTTTAATTTTCATATTTTTCTCAACTTGATGTTACTATTAAATCTTTTACTCCTAAGTTCAATATACAATATATTTGTTTATGAACCAAGTGTCTATTTGAATGCACTTTCCTTATAAATAAAAAAGTATTGATTAATCTTACTTAATTAATCAACACCCTATCATTAGTTTTATTATTCATTGTTTTTTTCTTTGATTATCTCCATCAAGATAGTCCTATTAATACTATTTTAAATTCTTTTTATACCATAAAACAATTCTAGTAGTATATACGAATTATTTAGTACTAATAAAATTAAATTAATTATTATTTACTTTTTATTACTTCTTTATATTATTTGATAACTTTTGTCTAATTCCATCAAAGGATTGATATTCAGAAAATAATTTCCAAACTATATCTCTATCATAAAGATTAAAGAATGGCCCAACTTTATTATTTTGTTCATCATATATTAAAGTATTTCTTAAGGCTTCATTTACTTCATCTTGACCAGAAGGTTCATTACCATTTTTAAAAACTAAATCATAATAGGTACCCATACCATCTCTTAAAATTAAGTAATCTTCTTTCTTCAATTCAACAAACTTACTTAAGTCTAATTGCTGTCTAACTAATTGCTTAGCATACTTTTCATCTATAAGTCTACAAATTTCATTTCTTTCAAATTCATAATAACCACGATAATCAAGAACACACTTCCTACTTAAAGAAAATTTTATAGCATTTTTTAAATAATAATTGTAAAAGGAATAAAATTGTTCACTAAGGCAAATATTATCGTTTTCAAGTAAGACCTTCAACAATCCAACTTTGCCAATATTAATTAAAAAATAAGCAAGATAACCATAAAACTCTGTAGTCCAACCTTCAAGTTTTTTGTTTTGATGGAATATATCATAAGCCTCTTTATCTGTTAATGAGCGGCCAAGGTCGCAAATATGTCTCGATAACATTTCTCCAGTAAATTTAGGATGGTTAACTATTTCAAAAATCATATCATTATTTTTTCTAGTTACTTTATTTGCTGCTGACATAGGTGATAAATGGTAGATTTTTGGAATATAAATATATAAGCTCAAAATTTGTATTGCTTTTGTTAACCTTTCCGCTATATTTGTATCAGTTGCATTGTAACACATATTATAATCTCTTAATTCATATTCATCCATAATTAATTGAAGAGCTTGTCTGGCTTCTTCGTCCATCAAAAATTGAAAATTATTTAGTTTTTTACATTTGTTTAAAAAATATGAACCAACAAAACCAAAATCAATTTTGGTAAAATCCGGATGATCCATAATTGCTTTTGCAGCTAGCATCTTTTCTTCTTGAACTGCAACAACTAAATCACTAGAATTGTTACCACCATTTCCTGGATAATCAATAAGCTGATATTTAGGACTATTAATTAATTCAACACAGCATGTTTCAAACACAAAATCACGTTGATATAACAAGTGGCAAAGCAAAGTAGATGAATAATTGCCATCATAAAAAATGGTATTTACATTCGTAAATCTTTCGTTATTTAGTATTTTCCTAAAAATTCTAAGTGTTTTATCTCTCTTGGCATTATCAAGTTTTCCATTCACTATATGATCTATAAAATATAGTGGTGAAACTCCGTCATTTATTTCATCGAAACTTTCATCTGCAAGTAATTTATCAATTTGTTGCTCATTAGAGTCCATAACTGCTTTACATAAAAGATTAATCTCCATTCCATAATAATTATATAATTTACTCATTAATAAAACCCCCCATATTTATCTTCATGTTATCACACATAAATAATAATTTCTTCTGTGTATAAGTTAAACTTTTTATAAAATCCCCTTCTATGTGATTACATATAATAACATATTTAACCCTTATTTGCAAGCAATAATATTTTTGAGTTTAGGTTTTTTTCTGCTTTTTTACTTATTTTTTCATGTAGAAACAAAATTTTATATTTTTTTACTGAAAAGTAAATTAAAATCAAAATTTTGACATGCTAAGTTAGAACATATTGTTATGTTCTTTTTTTGAATACTAAATTAGTTTAATTTAGAGGACTAATTGTAGTTGTTTTATTTTCTCTTGATGTTCTATCTTTTGCCATTCCTTTATCCCAATATGACAATATTTTAATATTTCTTTTATTCCTCTTGCCATTTGTGAAAGCCATACAATAATTTTTCCTCTTAATGATTTACTTGCCTCTATTATCTTTATTACTAATAATTTCTTATCTATTTTATCACTTAACATTGCCATATATCCTAAGTGTATTGTAAGCATCATATTTAGAGTATTCATTGATTTTAAAGTTCTTACTCTCATATTCTCAAAATCATATTCTTGTTTCTTTCCTCTAAAATGTTCTTCTATTCTCCATCTTGATAAATATAATCTTACTATCTTGATTACATCTTCTTTCTCTGCATATTCTAAATTGGTTAGTAATTTCATAGGGTTTTCTCCAAGACCATATACAATTACTAATGTATACTCTTTTTTATTATATGGAAGTTTTGTTTTTGTATATGATATCATCAATTCTTTTTCTTCATTATCATCAAACAATGCTTTCATCTTTATTTTCCCTTTTCTTCCTTTAGCTATTTCTTCTACACTATGTCTTTTTCCTTTCAATAATAAAACCCTTTTGTCATCTAGTCTTATCACAAATTTATGCTTTGTCATATAATCAATTATTTTATTATCATCGTACCCTCTATCAAATACTCCTATGAAATTGTCTCCTACTAAATCTTCTGCTGCATTTATGCTTTCCATTGTGTATTTATTTTTACTTTCAAAATTCTTACTTTTACAAGAATATATTTGACTATAGATACTTAATGGTTGTTTCTCATTTCTAGTAAGTATTGTTGCTTCACATACATGATAACCATTAACTATTCTTTTATCTTGGCTAGAAGCATCTATTACTCTATCTAAATCCTCTAACTTTCTACTATATTCTTTATTAATATCACTATCATCAAATAAAACAATATGATTATCTAAATCAACATTTCTTTTTACTTCTTTTAAATAATTACTCCAAATAATATTTGACTCATCATCATACAAATTAGATAAATTATCACATAGCCTTTCAATAGTATAGTTTAATTTTATATTTTCATTTAATGATCTAGCTATTTCTGATATTAAACAACTACCACTTTTCGCTAGTCCAAATTGCATATCCATTATAAATTTAGTAGTTGGTTGATTGACACCTTCAGAAATTTTTTTAGAAAAATTTAATAAATCTCTTTTTACTTCATAGGCATTCATAGTATAATTATTCATAGGAAAAACCTCCAATTATTTTTGTTTAGTATATTTTTTTGGGATAACTTAATTTTACTAAATTTTGGAATGTTTTTCCTTATTTTTAGGTTAAAAAAGTGAATCTGTGGAAAACACAAATTCACTTTTTCTATGTCAAGAATTATTTTTACCTAAACTCAAAATAATATTGTTTTTAACAAATTCCAAACAAAAATATTACATGTTAGAAATCATTAAAACCGATTTTTTTAATAAATTATTAAAATGTTTTATGGAATAAAATTCTTAAGCAAGATTATTATATTACATTTTGTCTTGAAAACATTGAATTTTCGAGGGGTTTTATAACCAAAAAAAGAGCAATTCAGAATCTAATTATTTTAGTTCTGAACAGCCCGTTTTTTAACAATTTACCATTTAATAAGAATCAACACTTAATACTTTTAAAGCATCACTAAATCGAATAAATTTACTATAGTAATTTCCATCTTCATAGGCAGAATAGCCAACCACTATATAATTATTATTTTCTAAAAAAATATCTTTAAAATAATCATCTCTTTCATCTTCATTTACAGAAACAGATCTCTCTTCAAGATCCAAATTATATTTACCAATTACTCCATTATGTATAACTTCATCCTTTTTATTTTTATTTTTTATTGTAATGCTTCCTATAGTAATAAGAGAATCATCATCAATAATTAACTTATGATATTTTGTCAAACCATCATTATGATATAAAGTTTCTTTTTCAAATTCACAATCCATATTATATTTAACAATTAAAGCATCAGAAGAATTATCATCAGAAAAACTTGCTCCAACAACATAAATACTTAACTGATTTGAAGCAATATCAGTAAACCCTTCTTTATCAATATTATCATATATGGAACCAGTTAAATAATTACCATCTAAATCATATTTATCAATTATACCTTTATTATCAAATCCACCTACAACATAAATAGAATTATCAATAATAATTAAATCCTGATAAAGAGAACTATTTCCCTTATCAGAATACTTCTCCCAAATAATATTTCCTTCTTTATCAATTTTAAGTAAAACCGCCCCTCCCTCATTAGAAGAAAAACTTTGTCCTACTACATAATAATAATCATTAAAATTATATATACTATTAAAAGTAGTAAAAGAATATTTATGATAACTTTTATCAAAAATGATATTACCTTTAGAATCATATTTCACAATAACTCCAGTTGCATAGTTCTTTTTCAGTTCTTTTTTCTTAACATAATTCCCAACTGCTACAACATCACCATCATCAAAAATAACATCATTAAAAGCACTTTTTATTCCAATATTATAAAGTTTTTCAAACAACTTATTTTTATCAGTATCATACATGGTTAATTTAGCCTTATTATAATGTAAATCATTATCATTATTATATCCAACAGCAACATATTTTGTATCACTCTTGTCAATGGAAACTACTCCATCAAAATAGAAAAAAGTTTTTTTCCTTGAAAAAAGAATAATAAAACCTAAAATAATAACAATAAAAATAATTAACAAAAAAAACCAATGTATCTTCCTCATATAATTCCTCCATTATCATTGTATCAAAACAAACTAAATTAATCTAGAAAAGAAAAGAAAATATTAAAAATAATACTTTCTATTTGTAAACAATTATAAAATATTTTTTCTTTCCTCTACGAATAACTAAATATTTATTTTCAATACACTTATCTTTAGTTATAGTATAATCTAAATCAGTAATTTTTTCTCCATTAATAGAAATAGAATTATTAGAAATAAATTCTCTAGCTTCTCTCTTACTAGAACATACTCCACTATTTACTAGTAAATCAACTATATTTAAATCTTCATTTATTTCAAATGGAGTTAATCCTTTAAATGCAACTTCAATATCTTTAGCAGTAAAATTCTTAATATCCCCACTAAATAAAGACTCACTTATCTTAACAGCTTCCAAATAACTTTCTTCTCCATGTAAATCAGTTATTATCTCGCGAGCTAATGCCTTATGAGCAATTCTTTTTTCAGGAGATTTTTCATTTTCTAAAGCAATTTTCTCTATTTCATTCTTACTTAAAAATGTTAATTTTTTTAAATAATCTATAATCATAGAATCATCTAAATTAATCAAATATTGATATAACTCATACGAAGAAGTTTTATCTTCATCTAACCATAAAGCATTTCCTTCTGTTTTTCCAAATTTTTTACCAGTTGAATCAGTAACAAGAGGCATAACCATACCATAAGCTTCCTTATCAAGTTTTTTACGAATAAGTTCAATTCCAGAAGTAATATTACCCCACTGATCAGAACCAGCAACTTGTAACTCACAATTATAGTTTTTATAAAGATAGTAAAAATCCATAGCTTGCAACAACATATAAGAAAATTCTGCATATGTTATCCCTACATCCATTCTAGACTTTACATGATCTTTAGCAAGCATATAATTAATATTAAAATATTTACCATAATCTCTTAAAAAATCACAAATATTAATATCTTTTGTCCAATCCCAATTATTAACAACTTCAAAACCAAATATTTTCTTAGCTTGAGCTGTTAAACCTTTAATATTTTTTTCAACCTCTTCTTTACTTATAATAGGCCTTTCAGCAGTAGGTTTAGGATCCCCAATTAAACCAGTTGCTCCACCAACCAATAATAAAGGATGATGCCCAGCTTTAGCAAGACGTTTAGATATAAGAAATGATGAGTAATGTCCAATATGCATAGAATCGGCAGTTGGATCAGTACCAATATAAAAAGTCATTCCCCCATTATTTAATCTTTCTATTAAAGCAGGACTACTTATATCTTGTATAAGCCCTCTCCATTTTAAATCTTCATATAATGTCATTTTATCTCCTCCTCAAATTTTAATTTCTTAATACTATCTAATTCAATTCCATATTTTTTATAAATACTATCTATATCCAAAGTAGTACAATCATCCTTTTTAAATCCTAATTTAAATAATATCTCATATACTTTTTCTTCACTAGGACCTTCTATTTCTAAGAAAGTGGGTATCCCAGGCCAAGAATCTACATCAATTTCCACATCTTCATACTTATATTGTACTCTTCTATTTTCCTGATAACTTCTTGCTTCATATCCAAGTTCATTTAAAACGAGATTTGTTTTATCAAAGTCATCCACTCTAATTTCCAATTCTTGAGTACCATCAATTTCTGAAGAAACTAAATTTTTAATGGTCAATGTAGTTTTATCACCATTTGTTCTTAGTCTAATCCACTTTCCATTAACTTTTGGAATAAAATCATAAACATAACGTCTTTGCAACAAATCCCATTCTAATTCAGCACCTATTTCTTCTAACTTTGAAAAAACAGAAGTAGAATCAATTTCTAATACCCTAACTTCATATTCAGTATGCATAAAATCCTCCTAAAAAAAAACACGAAATCATCCATAAGGACGAATATTCGCGGTACCACCTTAATTCATGTATAAAACATGCACTCTTTCTCTTAACGCGAGTAACGATTTTCTCCAAGCCTGTAATTCAAAATAATAATACTCTTAGTTTTCACCAAACACTAAGTCTCTATTAAACATTATTAATTCTACTAAAAACTCTTCATCAAAATTAAATTAATTCTATCACAAAAAAACGTACAATGCAATAAGTCAAAATACTAAAAAGTGACTATTTAAAGTCACTCATAAATTAATTATCTAATTTTTTTAAAACATCTTTAGAAACTTTAATTACATTTTCTAAAATAGACTCTGCACTCTTTTTTAAAGCAGGTGTTCCTTTTTCTTTAGCAAGTTCAACTAAATCTTGTGCTTTTTCTTTTAAATCTTGTCCTTTTTCTTTAGCAATATCCAAAACTTTTTCTTTATCTAAATCAGATAACTCTAGCTTTATTTCTTCAACCTTTTTATTAAATTCTTTTCTAACATCATCTACATCAATATTTTTAATTTGATTTAATAAATCATCTAATTTATTTTTTAAATCCTCCCTTGTTTCACTACCTTTTTTAGGAGCAAACAATAAACCTAAACCAGCTCCCAATGCAGCTCCAAATATAATTTTTCCTATTCCTCTACTATCTTTTCTCATTTAATCTTCCTCCTTTATTTTTCTCTTAAATATTTTAGATATAGCACTACTAACACTAAACATGAACGAATTACTAATATTAGCAAATCCATCTGCTGTCTTACTCAAAACATTAAATGCATTATCAAATGAATGAACCTTTTCATCCAAATTATCGATAACCTTATCTGCTTTATCTAAAATACCAATTAATTTTATTCCAACAATAATAAAAACAATAACTAAAACAATAGCAGCAATATATAAAAGCATTGATAAAAATACATTTATCTCCAAAAAATCACCTCTTTCTAATTATCTTCCTGATACATTGAATCAATCAAGTCAAATAAATTATCATCATCATTATCATCAATTTGATTTGATTCTTCTTTTACATCAATAATCTTAGGCGTAATCTCTTCTTTTTCCTGTTGCTTTTTATTTTCTTCATTTATCACCTCATCTATTGCCTCTTCAGCTAATTCTTCTTCTTTTTTAATTTCTTGATTGTTTCTTGGTATACTTTTTTCTTTACTAACATCAACGTAATCTACATTATATTCCAAACCTAAATCTTGAAAATACTCCATAGCATCTCCCATAGTTAATTCTTTAACTTCAGGCTTAGTTTGATCACTTAAATCAACTAGTAAATTTTCATCATCATCTTCCACTTCAAAAGAAGTATCCCCTTTTGTAGTAGAATCAATATTCTCTTCAATAGAAGAATCACCATAAGCTTTATTTCGTATTTCATCAACACTTACATTTCTTCGTGAAAATGAACTACTTAATCGAACTTCCTTTTTTTCTTTTACATCTTCTTTTTTATAATTCTTATCTAAGATTCCATAAATTGGTGAAATAATTGGACTAGGCTTAAAAGTTGTCCTTTCTTCCTTCTTTTCATAAGTTCCATATTCATGCATAGAAACATTATATGAATTATCAACACCATAAGGTCTACTTTCATGAGAAACATGAGAAGAACGATACTCTTCTCTAGAATATGAAGGAGAAGAATAATAGTCATCTTGCTTATTATCACGATTATATTCCTCATAAGAATTATTCTCATCTACAACATTCTCATTCTTTATATCAGATACAACAGATAATATTTTAGGTTCTTCCACAGGATATTCTTCTTCAACTTTAAAATCATTATCATCCATAAATTTAAACTCTTCATGAGAAACTTGCTTAACATTTTCATCCTTTGGTCGAATTTCAAAATCTTCATCTTTTAACTCTTCTTCTTGTAGTTCCTCAATTTTTTCTTCTTTTCTTCCTGGCAAAACAATTTTTTTAGCAATAGGTTTAGAAGTTTCCTTTTTTTCCTTAATTTTTTTTTCTTTTATTTTTTTTTCTTTCTCAGGCGGTTCTTCTACTTCAACATATTCTACCTCAAAAAGAGCATTTTTTATTTTATCTAATACACCCATGAGTACACCTCTTTATCTTAATCATTTAATTCAATTTTTTCATCTTCTATATCTTTCTTATATTTATCAGTCTCTTCTCGCTCAACAACATCTAAAAAAGATTCTTTAGAAGAGTCTGCTTTAAATAAAGTATAGTCTTCTTCTTTATAATCCAAAGCATTTTCACCAATTAAACTTTCTAAAATAGTATCATTAAACTTAATAGTACCTAAAATAGAACTCATATACCAGATAGACTCATCCAAATCTTTCTTATCAACATAAGCTTCTATTTTTGCATAATTAAAAACATATTGAATAAAATATTTAGAATCAATTTTATCGATTTGTAAATATCCTGTTTTTTTATTAAAACTCAATTTCTTAGAATAATAAGAATTATTAGAAACTTTATAATCATTAACACTTTTATGAAAATAACTAATTACATCAACATACAAATAATAACGATTTCCATGACTGTCTTTTAATAAAGCATTATAATCTTCTTTGTTCATTATCTGAATACCTTTAGGCAAATAGTATTTATATCCTTCATAATACGCATTATAAACATTATTATTTTTACCTAAAAGTATCTCAAGATTATCATCAATATGATCCGGATATAATCTAGATACACTACATCCTGTAAGAAGAAAAGTAATAGAGAGTAAAATAAATAACCTTTTCATATGACACCTACTCTTTTACATTATACCATTTTTTTTCTAAATGGTAAATTTTTTTAGAAAGATTTACTACATTAGACATTTTTAGAAAAACATTTAACATAATAAATAGGATAATTATCAGAAGAAAATTTATCTTCGTACTCTGTAGTAATAAGAGGCATATTATCGTGATGTAAATCCATGGAAACATCTTCAAATATGTACCCGTTTTGACTAAAACTAACTAACGAATATTGAAATAAATCTCTATTATCCGTTCTAAACTCGATAATAGAATCACCTGAAAAAATAACTTTATATTTATTTAAAAAAACAGGACTAGTTAATCTTCTATTATGATGCCTCTTCTTAGGCCATGGATCCGAAAAATTAAGATACAATAAATCAACATCATGAAAAAATATATCATCAATATATAAAGCATCATATCTAATAAAAACAAGATTATCTAACTTATCAGAACATTCCTTAATAGCTTTAACTAATACATTATCATATTTTTCAATTCCAATAAAATTAATATTAGGATATTTTTTAGCATTTTCAATTATAAATTTTCCTTTTCCCATTCCAATTTCAAGATAAATTGGATTATTATTAGAAAAATAATCTTTCCATCTTCCGCGATAATCCATAGGATTAGTTATCAAAAATGAAGCATTATCCATTATTTCTTCCTTGTTTTTAACATTTCTTAAACGCATAATTATCTCCCATTTAAACATTTACAAATATTTTAACATAAAAAAAGATTTTTGCATAATATATATTAAATAACAAAAAAAAGATGGTGAAAATATGATAAATTATCCTATACCAATATCCCAAAATATAAATAACTATTATAACGTAATAGAAGAGATAAAAAAGTTAGAAGAAAAAATAAAATATTTAGAAGAAAAAATTAATAGAATTGAAACAGAAAAAAACAATTATCTAAAAAAAGATGACAATTATTATATGATTTAAAAATAAATAGATACTCATTTTTCTTAACTATGTTATACTTATTAATAAGGGAAGTGAGAAAAATGTTAAGACTTAATCAAATCGACAAAAACAAATACGACAATTTTGTAAAAACACACAAAACAAAATCACACTTTTTACAATCTTTATCATGGGGCGAATTTGCTAAAGCAGAAAAAAACTTAACACCTTATTATTTAGGTTTAGAAACAGACGAAGGAAAAATTGTTGGAGCTGCTTTAATTCTTGAAAAAAAATTACCGTTAAACTATAGTTATTTCTATTCTCCAAGAGGATTTGTAGTAGAATATAATAACAAAGAAATATTAAAAGAAATGACAGAAAAAACAATAGAATTCATTAAAAGAAAAAAAGCAATATTTTTAAAAATAGATCCTGATATAATAAAATGCAGCACAAATTATAAAAACGAAGTAAAAACAAATCCAAAGTATGACGAAATATTTCAATCATTAAAAGCCTTAGGATTTAAACATCAAGGTTATACAAAAAATTTTGAAACAATGCAACCAAGATATACATTTCGAATTGATTTAAATCAAACAATGGAAGAAATTGAAAATCATTTCTCAAAAACAACAAAACAAAGAATAGCAAAAAGTAAGAAATTAGAGACTGAAGTAGTAATAGGTACATCAAAAGATATACATGAATTTTATCATCTAATGATGCTAACAGAAAATAGAAAAGATTTTATATCTCACAATGAAGAATACTATAAAACATTATATGAAATATTTAATGGTAATGAAAATACAAAAGCAACACTTTTTCTAGGTAAAATACATTTTCAAAAAACAATAAAAGCACTAGAAAAAAATTTAAAAGATGTAAACAATCAAATATCCATATTACCAATTGATAATTTAAGTAAAAGTGCAAAAGCAAAGTTAAATGAATTAACAAAACAAAAAGAAAATATCCTAAAAGATATTGAAAAATATAAAGAATGCAAAAAAAAATATGGACAAAACATAACACTAAGTGCTCATATGATAATTGAATATGGAAATAAAGCCTGGGTTTTATATGCAGGTAATCATAACGACCTTTCAGAAACATACGTTAACTATAATACATATTTAGAGCATATAAAATATTGTAAAGAAAAAGGAATAGAAATATATGACCAATTTGGAACAATAGGAGATTTAAGTGAAGATAATCCAAGATTAGGATTACACGAATTTAAAAAGAAATTTGGCGGAGATTATATAGAATTTATAGGAGAATGGGACTATATTGTAAACAAACCAATGTATTTTATATTTACAAAATTAGTACCAATATATAGAAAAATAGTAAGAAAAAAAAGCAAAAGGGAGCTAGAAAATGAAATTAGTAAATCTGACGAAAAGTGATTTTAAAAAATATGCTGATAATCATGACCAAATAACATTCCATCAAACAGAAGAATGGGCAAATTTAAAAAAAGTCAATGGATGGAAAGCTCACTATATTGGATTAAAAGAAGAAAAAAAAATAAAAGCAGCTGCTTTAATTCTTGCTAAAGAACTACCAATAATAAAGAAAAAAATATTTTATTCTCCAAGAGGCTTTCTAATAGATTATAATGACTATGAACTATTAAAAGAATTTACAAATGAATTAAAAAAATATATAAAAAAAGAAAAAGGTATATTTGTAAAAATAGATCCATACGTTGAATATCAAGAAAGAGATAATAATGGACAGATTGTTGAAAATGGATATAATAATAAAAAAGCAGTTGAAAATTTAAAAAAAATAGGATATAAATTTTTTGGTTTTAATACTATGCAAGATACATTGCAACCACGATGGATGCATGTAATCGAAATAAACGGGAAAACAGAAGAAGAAGTTTTAAAAGAAATGGAATCTAAAACAAGACAAATCCTAAGAAAAAATGAAAAATCGAGTATTAAAACAAGAGAAATAACAAAAGAAGAAATACCAATATTTAAAAGTATTATGGAACACACTGGAGATAGAAGAGATTTTATTGATAGACCTTTATCATACTATGAAGCAATGTGGGATAATCTTCATGATAGTGGAATATTAAAAATATTAATTGCTGAAATAGATTTTGAAGAATATGAAAAAAACACAATAAAAGAAAAAGAAGAAATAGAGAAAAATTTAAAGGATAGAATTTATAAGCATGATAACAATTTACTAAAAATGAATGAGAAAAAATATGAAACATCAAATAAAAAAGATAAAGATTCAATTGAAAGATTAGAAAAACAATTACAAAAAATAAACACATATAAAAAAGAGTATGGTAAGAAAAAAAATTTAGGAACAATATTATTTTTGATATATGGAAATGAAGTACTATCTCTATTTGGAGGAACAGATGATAACTTGTTACAATTTCAATCAGCATATACTGTTCACTACGCAGGAATAAAATATGCAATAGAACATGGTTATAAAAGATATAATTTTTATGGAATAACAGGTGATTTCAGAAAAGAAAATCCATTATATGGACTTTATTTATTTAAAAAAAGTTTTGGTGGACATGTAGTAGAACTAATTGGAGAATATGACCTAGTAATCTCAAATTTTTGGTATAAAATATATAATTTAGCATTTAAAACCTATCATAAATTAAAAAACCACTAGAATGATATGAACCCCGTTTCTTGGACATAGAAACGAGGTTTTTATATGTCAAAGTTAAGTTATAAAGATAAAGTAAAATTAAAAGAATTGTCGTCTGAAAATTACAGATTACAATCTTCTAATTAAAAACTATTTATAAATTGTCCAAATTTTGGAGTTCAGTTCAGAAATAGTTTTTTTTATAAAAAATGAACAAAAAACAATCAACGTAATACACATTAATTGTTCTAAACCTAATAAATATATTTTTAAATTTACTGAAAATAAAAGATATTATGCATTATCGACCATTTTACTAACTGAAGAATCAGTAGCATGATAATTATCTACATCTTTTATAATAGTAGTTGCATATTCTTTGATTGTTTTACATATAGCTGGGTATTTAGCTTTAATATCATTATACATTGCAATTACATCATTTGAACCACTACTTTGCCAATGATGAGCTAATAAATCCATAATATCATTCATCCCATTAAATATTTCTTGTGTTTCATCAGCAGTTGATATAATATTATTAGCATAATCTTTTGATGGTTCATATTCATTTTCAAACAATTGATCTTTCATAGTTTATTCCTCCTTAATTTCCAAGTCTACCTGCAGCTTCTGCATTATCAGCTTCAGTTTGTCCAAGTGAATTACCAGCAGTATATAAAGCCTTCCCTTTAGAATTCAACATTTCACAAAAACTACTTAATTGAGGCTTAAAATCATTATAAACATTACTTAATGATGTAGCGGCATCACCTTTCCAAACACTCATTAAACCATTAATGTTCTCTTCAAATTTTTTTAATTGAATCCTTAATTCTTCAGCCTTTGAAACTAAATTTTTTCCATCTTGAACAATTTCAAACGGTTCAGCATGAATACCCCTTGCACTAAAATCAGGCATATTTTTCCTCCTCTACATTACATTTTATAAATCAATTATATAATAAACTATTACAAATTTACAATACTACTTAACAAACATTTACACTTAAATTTTTAAACTAGCAAGTTCACTTTCCAATGATTCAATTTCTTTGGAAGACTTTTTAATAAATTCACCAAACTCATTAATATATGTTAAATCTTTTTCAACATTTTGAATATGAGATTCATTAGTCTTAACAAAAGCATTTTTTGCAACACCATCCCAAGAGGATAAATCACCATCAATCTTAGAAGAATAAGAAGTAACGTTTGAATGGATATCATTGGATACAGTACATAAAGACTCCCCAATACTATAAACTTGTTCAAAATCACAAACATACTTAGGCATAACTAAACTCCTTTCATTTATGCATTATTAGAAGAATCATTGATAATAGAATTAACAACCCTTTGAACATCTTCATCCGTTTTTGCATTTATTAAAGAATTCAAACTTTCATCAGAAAAAGATGAAGAAGTATTATTTGCCATTACGGAATCAGCAGAATTATCAACAGGAGTTAATTTTTCATCATTAGTAACAGGTTCATCTGATTCAATTGAAGTACCAGTACTATCAGTTGCATCACTATTTGATTCAGTTGTAGTGCTATTCTCACTACTTTCTGACTTTGTATTTCTTGACTCAATTGAAGTAGTACTTTCACTGTTTTCTAATGTTGTATTACTTATATTAGTAGCAGGTTGAGCTGGAATAGTAGAAACAGATGAATTTGTATTACTACTGACATTACCAATATTTTCAATTTTAGAACTATTTTCAACTATCTTTTCAAAAAATTCAGACTTACTAGTAGGTGGATTATCTTTATCCACAATAAAATTTAAAGTAGACTTATATTTTTCAGATGAAGTATTAACACCAATAACACATTCAACTATACTTCCATCATTTTTTGTAAATCTAATAATATCGCCAACTTTTCCATATGAAGAATCACAACTTATAACATAACGACCATCCACCATTGCATAGCCACCTTTATAAAGAAGATTACTATCATTTAAAAATTTCTTAGCATCTTCATTTAAAGATTTTCCATTTGGAGCAGCATACGCAACAGATAAAAATTTCTCATTTAATAAAGGACTAGTAATTCCATCAGTCAATTTTTGATTATCTGAGACATTTGCGTTTCCAACCAAAGCAGATGCTACACCCCCACTAACTAGCCCAGCAGAAGATAAAGTTTCAAATGAAGACTCACCAGAATAACCACCACTAGAATGAGAACTACCACCAGAATGTCCACCAGAACTACCACTATAACTTCCTGAGTAATTTCCTGAAGACGCATAAGCAACACTACCTGATTTACCAGTATCCTCAGAATTTTTTTCTTTATTAAACTTTAATTGAGATTGTAAATTATTATGTGCACTAACAACGGTTTCAATTAACTTAGAAGTATTGTTCATTTTAGCAACACATGCTTCAATGTTATGTGCTATAACTTGCTTAGCACCAGCAAAATTAAAATTATCCTCACAATTTACATCATATCCAGAAACATTACTAGATATAGAAGATAATTCAGATGAAATAGTTTTAATAGAATCTCCACTTGAAGAAACAGATTCCGTTTCAATCATAAATATAGCCATATAAAATCTCCTTTCTTTTATACTGCTTGTAAAGTTACACTTCCGTTTGCACATCCCTTTCCATAAAAACGATCTAAATCTTCAGGAGTATATTTAATACCGGAATAATTAGAAGAATCAGATCTTGCAGAATCATTTGCATAACAATTACCGTTTTCATCAATTGCATAAAAAGTAATATAATGATTTCTATCAACAGTACTACCATCAGCTAATTTGAAAACTTTTCCACTTGAAGAAGCAACTACTACCTCCCCTTTTCTTAAATGCTCTTGAAGATCTTCTCTGCTATGAATATTTTGTACTCCTGTAACTTCAATTTTATCATCTAACCCATGAGAATGAACCCAACGTTTTGCCATATCATTTCCTGAACTCCATCCCATTGTTTCAGTAGCGCAACCTAAATTTTTCCACTCTCCTACATTATCAGTATATACATTTTCTCCTAAAATAGTATTAACAGCAACCATCAAAGCAGTTATACCACAATTATCACCATTTCCTTGAGGTTGCCAAAAATTTTTACCATTCTCTAAATGAGAAGCGGAATATGCATTATGTACAATATTCGAGAAGTTACTATAATCTAATTTAGAAGAAGAAGCAGTTTCTAAACACGAAATAATCTGACTCTTCAAATCATTAACTTCAGTTTGATAACGAGAAATCTCATTATTATATTTCTGAATAGAAGAAGAATCTTTTACTCTCACAGCCTCATTATAATTATCTTTTGAAATACTTAAATTTTTTTTAGCAATAAGATACTGATTATAAAAATCACATGCACTTGAAAAAGCTTCCATTTCACCTTTAATAACGCTTAAATAATTTGAAGAAAATTCTTCAGAACAAGAGACAAGATTATCATATGATGGTCCACTCCATACAGAACTTAATCCATTTATTGTAGAATTATAATTATCAAAAGCAGCCTGCAAATTATTTAAATCTGAACTAACTGTTCCACCACTAATCATATTATCCCACCTTTTAATACAAATACATTTTATCATTGAGATAAAAAAACATCATCATATTTTTATAAAAAACTAAAAACTTTACAATAATTTAACTACGTATAAAACTTTTTTTAATTACTTGACATATATTATTACCAAAAATAGAAGAAATTAATTTAGTATACTTTCCATATAAAAAATATAAAAAAGTTCCAAAACTACTATAAATAATAATAATAAATAAATTATAAATTCTAATAGAAGAAGAAATAGGAATAAAAAGTTTCAAAATACATAAACCAAAAATCATAAAAATAGAACCACATAAAATATCAACAATATTTTTTAAAATATTTTCAAATAAAATATTGTATTTTTTTCTTAATACAATTATGCCAAAAAAAATACATAAAATAAAACCAATAATACTAGCAGTAATAGCACCATGATAAGATGCTAAATGAACATTTGAAAAAGATATCATTAATCTTATATTAAATAATACTTTGAAAATAATACCTAATATTAAACAAATAAAAATATATCGAAATCCTTTATAAACTTGTAAAATATTCATAATTAAATAGAAAAACGAAAAGAATAATCCAATAAAAATAGAATAACTTAATATACTAGGTCCATAAATACTATTTCCATAAAACAAATACCAAATTGGTTTGGCTAAAAAACTAATTCCCATAGTCATTGGAAAAATAATAAATGCCAAAATAGAAAAAGACTGATTAATATTACTTTGAATAGACTTATTATTTTTTTTAACAATACTTTCTGTTAAATTTGGAATTAAACTTAAACAAATACCTGAAGTAAAAGCTAACAAAATCATATGAAATTTACTAGACCAAGTAGACATAATAGAAAAGATAACTTCTGCATCTGCAGATGAATATAATGAATATTTAGTTAAACCTTTTATAACAGTAAACATATCAATATAATTAAAAATACCCTTAAAAAAATCAATCATAATAAAAGGAATTGAATATACTAATAATTTTTTTAACATAATAGTATTAGAAATAATAGGTTCACCAACATCTCTAATTTTTTCGTAAAATTTTCTACTATTTTTTTTCATTTGATACACTAAATACAAATAAGAAACAATTGCCCCTATAGAAACAGCAATTAAACTAATATAAACAAGATTACTAGATTTTATAGAAATTAATTTGATTGATAAAAAACAACCTAATAAAATAATCATAACACGAAATAGCTGTTCTAATACTTGAGATATAGATGGGGGATTCATAAAACGATGCCCATCAAAATACCCTCGGTAAACACTTAATAGTGGAACAATTATAATCGCAAAAGATATTATTCGAATAGACCATACTATATCATTTAAAGAATTTCCACCTCCCGCTTTACCAATAATCATTTTAGAAATAACAGGAGACAAAAAATATAATAATAAAAAGATAAAAAATCCTAAAGTAAAAGATAATATTTTAGCAATCCTAAAAACTTGCACTTTTGAACGATAATATCCTAAAGTTTGATATTCACTTACTAATTTACTAATGGCTAGGGGAATACCTGATACGGCAATAGACATAAAAAAAGTATAAATTGTATAAGCATAACTATAAAGAGCTCCACCTTTTTCTCCAATAATAGAATAAAATGGTATAACATATAAAATTCCTAAAATTTTAGTTATTATAATACTAATAGTAACAATAAAAGCCCCATCAATTAACTTATTCTTTCTTAAATTTTTTTTAATCATTTTTAATCTCCATTCTATTATAGTATATCAATAATTAAAATAAAAATCAAAAAAACCATCTAATTAAATTAGATGGCAAAAACTATTTACTTAACATCTTTATAAAGAATAAGCGCAGAAAAGCAATAAATCTGCTCTTCACTGAATATACCTATACTAACTTGATACTTTATATCAAATAATTCAATAGAAGTATTATTAATAAATGTATTAATATCCTCCTCTAAATCCCCCTCATCTTCCTCATCAAATATTTTAACTTTCATTATATCACCAGTAAAAGTATAAAATATTTTTTCCACAAAAATTGTTGAAATTTAATTTCTGAATCTAGTAATCTTCATTTTTTTACTTATATCTACTAATCCACTGGAGTCTGTATCCTTCATTATTTCTAAATTATCAAATGCTTTTTCAAGAGAAGATATTCTATTTGAATTAAAAAGTATAACATCATCAACAATATTTAAAATAAAATCAAACCATTTATTAATTTCATCATTACAATCATGCTCTAAATCAAAATAAATATCATCTATTCTTTTTACATAAGTAGGTTTAAATAATAATATTCCTTGTGAAATATTCAACGGACATAACTTTAAATTAGTACCATAAATCTTATTTATCAAATCTGTAAATTTAATATTATAAATCATTCTTCCTGCCCTACCATTGCCATCTAAAAATGGATGGATTCTTATAAATAATAAAAAACATAATGCACTTTTTAAAAATGGATTGCAATGAAGAAATGATACAGAACTACATTTATAAATCTTAATAAAGTCATCCATAAATTTTTTCACATCACTACCAAGAGCACCATTCCAATAAACAACTTCCTCATCATTATATTTATCATAATAAGAGACTCTTACTTCCTCATCGGAAGTTCGATAATTTTCAATTTTTTCCTCACTCAAAACAAACTGATGCAATCTTTTTATTCTAGCATGGCTCATCAAAGTATTATCAAAAAAAACATCATTTTTTAAAACATCAGCAGGATTTATAAAATGATTTTCAATCTCCTCTGAACACTTTATTTCTTTAGATAAACTATCCAACCAATAATAAATAACCGAATAATCCGTATACTGAGTAATTTTTTTTAAATATGAATCAAATTTCTTATTAATATCCTCTAAATGAAATAAAACATTATCTTTGAGATAAATTCTATCCATATATTCTTCCAATGAAAAATAAGAAACAATAGCAGGATTAATCCCATTTTTTGGCCCCATGCAATCACCTCCAAGTATTAATTTTCCAAAAAACGCTATCTCACAACTATATTTACAATCTTCCCTTTTATAACAATAACTTTAACTATTTCTTTTCCTTCTATATGTTTTACTACATTTTCACATTCCATTGCTTTTTCTTGTATAGCTTGTTCATCATCTTGAACATGTATTTCTATAGTACCACGTACTTTACCATTTACTTGAACAGCAATTTCTCTAGTATCTTCCTGAATCTTATCCTCATCACAAACAGGCCAATCTCCTTCACAAATAGGAGAATATCCAATCATTTCATTCAATTCTTCCGTAATATGAGGTGCAGTAGGATAAAGTAAAACTAGCAATAAATGGTAATCTTCTTTAGTAATTGAGTCTTTATCATCATATGCATTAGCTAAAATCATTAAACTAGAAATAGCTGTATTATACCCCATATGAGTTAAATCATACTCCACTTTTTTTATTGTTTTATTTTGTAAAACTTCTAAAGATTCAGTAAATCCATCATTATCATTAACCTTATCCTTTAAACGTACAATTTTATCCAAAAATCTTTTACATCCTCTTAATGAATCAGTACTCCAAGGAGCATCCATTTGATAATCTCCCATAAACATTTCATAAACTCTTAATGTATCAGCGCCATACTCTTTTACAATATCATCTGGATTAATTACATTTCCTTTGGATTTGCTCATTTTTTGATTGTCACTACCTAGCACCATACCATGGCTTACTCTTGTCCATATCATTTCCTTATGAGGAACAAGTCCAATATTATATAAGAATTGAACCCAGAATCTAGCATATAACAAATGTCTAGCAGTATGTTCCATACCACCATTATACCAATCAACTCTGTTCCAGTATTTCATTTTATCCATAGAAGCAAATTCTTTTGTATTATGAGCATCCATAAACCTTAAGAAATACCAAGAAGACCCAGCCCAGTTAGGCATTGTATCAGTCTCTCTTTTAGCATCCCCTCCACATTTAGGACACTTACAATTAACCCAATCTGAAATATTTGCTAAAGGACTCTCTCCATCTTCTGTAGGCTCATATTCAGCAACATCAGGAAGCAATAATGGTAAATCTTCCTCATTCATTGGTACCCATCCACATTTAGGACAATCTATCATAGGAATTGGTTCTCCCCAAAATCTTTGACGAGAAAATATCCAGTCACGCATCTTATAATTAACTTTCTTATCTCCACAATGATGTTCTTTTAAAAAGTGTACCATAGAGTTAATAGCGTCTTCTTTATTTAATCCATCAAGAAAATCAGAATTAATATGAATTCCATCTCCTACCATTGCACCAGGATTCATCGCATACTCAAATGTTTTAGAATGTAATTCATCCTTAACCTCTTCAATTTGTTTTTTAGAAACCCATTCTACATCAAATACTTCATCTTCATCTAAATTTTGATCTACTTTATGATCAGATTTTAGTTTAAAAAATAAACCAGTAGACTCAATATTAAAATATTTATCTTTATTAAAAGCATAATAATGATGATTAATCTTAGGAAGAATAGATATTAATTCTAAATCATTATATCCAGTTTCTTCAGCAATTTCTCTTTTAGCACAATCAACAGCAGATTCACCATCTTTTATAGTTCCCCCAATAAATAAACGTCCACCTTTATCATGCCAATTAATTGTTAAATATTTGTCTTCCTTCTCATCATAAACAACTGCGACAATAGAATTCTTTTTTGTTTCATTCTCATGAGGAGTACCAGTAACCTCTTCCAAAACTTGAATAATTGGAATATCAAATTTTTTAGCAAATTCATAATCTCTTTCATCATGAGCAGGAACAGCCATAATAGCACCAGTACCATAAGTCGCTAAAACATAATCACTAATATAAATTGGAATTTTAGCATTATTTACAGGATTAATTGCATAAGCACCTGTAAAGACACCTGTCTTATCCTTGTTAAGTTCAGTACGCTCTAAATCATTTTTAAAAGAGCATTCCTTTTTATATTCAATAACTTCCTTTTTATGTTCTGATGTGGTTATTTCGTCAACATATGGATGTTCAGGAGCTAAGACACAATAAGTAGCACCGTAAAGTGTATCACACCTGGTTGTAAATACTGTAAACTTTTTGTCATGGCCATCTACTTGAAAATCAATATGAGCGCCTTCAGATTTTCCAATCCAATTAATTTGTCCTAACTTTACTCTTTCAGCAAAATTAGTATCATCAAGTCCTTTTAATAAATCTTCAGAATAATCACTCATTCTAAGCATCCATTGACTTTTTTCTTTTTGAATAACAGGACTGCCACATCTCTCACAAACACCACCAGCAGCATCTTCATTTGACAATACGCTTTTACATGTAGGACACCAATTAACTGGAATAGTATCTTTATAAGCCATTCCATGTTTATAAAACTGTAAAAACTGCCACTGAGTCCACTTATAATACTCTGGATCAGTAGTAGAAAACTCACGTGACCAATCAAAAGAAAAGCCTAAAGATTTCATTTGAGACTTAAAAGTCTTAATATTTTCTTTAACAGCCTCCTTAGGATGAATATGATTTTTAATAGCATATTGCTCAGCAGGTGCACCAAAAGCATCCCATCCCATTGGATATAAAACATTATAACCTTGTAATCTCATCATACGAGCAAGTGCATCTTGAGCAGTATAACTTCTAACATGTCCAACATGTAATCCAGCTCCACTCGGATAAGGAAACTCAACTAAAATATAATAAGGTTTTTTGTTTCCATTTTCATGAGCCTCAAAAGTTTTATGTTTATCCCAATAATTTTGCCATTTTTTCTCAATTTCTGTATTATTCATTACAAATCAATCCTTTCTTTTTAAAAAATAAATAAACAAAATAATAACTTATATAAATAATAATTAATGTTGCAAAAAAACCAATTAATATTTCCAATATAAAATTATTAAATAGCATAATAATGCTTACAATTAAAGAGATATCAAAAGAAGAAACAATAGAAATAATCATTAATAACTTTTTATAAGATATCTTTTCCATATTTAAATGATAATGATTTTTCAAATAAATTACTTCAATGGGTTCTCTCCCTTTATTTTTATCTTTATATTTCTTCTTAGCACTAGGTACTATAAATAATCTATACAAAAAAAATACAAAAACAAATGATAATAAAAAAATCAAAAACTCATCTAACATAAATCCTCCAAAAAAAAGCAACTCATCCATAAGGACGAATTGCTCGTGGTACCACCTTAATTTATAAGAAAACTTATACTCTAAATCGATAACGGAATTACCCATTTGTTCAAAAGACAAGTTCATAATAATTATTAATCTACTTTCACCAACCATAGACTCTCTAAATAACAATTAGTTACTACTACTTCTTTCTCATCACAAATATAAAACTATTATAACACAATAGAGTAAAAAACCAAGAAAAAAATTAATTATTTTTTTTACTATTACTATATTTTAAAGATATAGTTGCAATTAAATCTTTAAATTCACCAATATTAGAACGATACTTATTCATAACATCAGTAAAATTATGAAAAGAGAATTTTGAAATCTTATTCATCCTATCAATTAAATCATCAAGTTCCAATAAAATACATTTATCATCTTTTCTACTAAAAATAACTTCCTCAGGATACAAACAAAGTATAGCTTTAAAAGGAATAGATAAAGGACTATATTTGCCACTATTATTAGTTAATTCTAATAAAAACAATTGCAATAAATCATCATCATTAAATATTTTACGAAGATAATCTATTAATATTTTTCTTTTTAAATAATTAGTAGATTGTAATTTATATATTTCTTTTAAAACATCTTCTCCACCTTTTTTTGCAATACTTAGTAAAAAATCAAAATTATCTAAAATTCTCATGCATACATAATCAGTATTTCCTAATACGCCTTCAGAAGAATCCGGCCAATAAGTAATATCCCCTTGATAAAATAGTAAAGATTTATAATAATGAACTAAATGAAAAAGCTTTTCTTTTTCAAAAGAATCCATATTTTTTAAAGAATCAGATAAAAAAGAATCATAAAAATCATCTAAATGTGAAATAACGGAATCACATAGTTCTAAATTAAATTCATCACAATCTTCATTCAAAGTATCTACATCTTCAGGATATTTTTCTAGCACTAAATCTTTTAATATATTGAGTCTATTAATACTCTGTTCCATAAATCCTCCTAAAATTCTCCAATATAATCTAACAATTTTAAAAACAAACCAAGATATTCTTTTGATAATCCTTTTTTCTTTAATTTACGAAGTGAAATTCTCTTTTTCGAAATAGGAAGCTCAGTATCAAAAATAATAGAAGCAATTTCCTCTTTTAAATAAGTATTAATCATTAGATCCATTAAGATGCTATCAAAATCATCATTAATCAAACGAACAGCATCAATTTCAATATCTTTACCTTTACAATTTATAGTTAACTGTCCCATAGTAGGAACATTACGAACTTCTACAATAAAATCATTTCCATCAACATAATTAATAGAATTTAATTTATCAGAATTAAAATAAATTGTAACATTTTCAGCCTGTTTAGTATTTCGAAAAACCATTTTATAATTTCTTCGTTCTGGAACAATTCCACTCTTACCATCGATAGAACGAATAATTACAGTATAGTTATTTCTTAAGTAATTATAATCAATACTTGTTTTTAAATAATAACCATCTTTATACATTGAAGTAATACCATCATCTTCATACAAAGTATATGTATTACTTGCTCCAGGAAATATTTGAATTTCTAAATCCGTAGGTAATCCAACATTATTATAATCACTCCGATTTGAGAAAGGAATAATTGACCCTGAATGAGCAAAAACAGGATAATCATCTTCTTTAAAAAACGAAACATACTTTTTATTACCTGGAAATTTCTTCCCAGTAACAAAATCATACCAAGTCCCATCTGGAACAAAGAAACGATGAATCGTTCGGTTCATTACTCTATCTTTTGGCTCCAAAATAGGACAAACAAGTAATTGAGAACCAAAATAATATTGATTTCTATACAAATCATCATCATAAACCCACATATAATTATAATAAAATGGTTGAATAAGAGGAGTCCCTGATTTAGTATAATTATAAGCTTCTGTATATAAATAAGGAATCAGTCTATGACGAAGTCTTAAATAGTCAGCTGCAACACTTTGTGTTTTCGGATCCCATAACCATGGTTCTTTTTTATAATATCTCCCTCTTGCGCCATGAAATCTTAAAATCGGTCCAAATGTACTTAATTGAACATAACGTAAATATAATTCACCATCTTCAATACCACCATGATTTCCTCCAACATCATGACTCCACCAACTAACACCAATATTAGCAGCATTTAAATACAAAAATGGTAACTCTTTTAAATTTTTCCAACTAATCTCACTAGAACCACCATAAAGAATTGGATATCTATGAGGAGCAGTTAATCCACTTCTTGCTAAAATAAGAGGTCTTTTATTCTTATTTCTACCAGAATCCAAAAATAAATAATGATTTAAAGCCCATAATTTACTAACGTCTTTATCATTAGAATCATTCCAAAAAAAATCTACGCCAAGAGCTTCAAGAGGATGAAGAAACATTTTAAATAAAACATCTAACAATTTTGGATTAAAAGGATCAAACTGAATAATAGTACCAGCTTGAGTTTGTAAAAATTCTCTAGCTTGAGGATAATATTGTTCATATGGATAAATACCACCTAAAGGATTAATACACAACCCAACTCTAATTCCTCTTCTATGAAATGCGTTAATAACTTCCTGAGGTTGTGGAAATAATTCGGGATTAAAAGTAAAACCAGACTTGACATCTTTAAAATCTCCTACATTTCTAAAATGCCAATCATGATCATAAAGCATAACCGAAATAGGAATTTGCTTTCTTTCAAAATTACGAATTAATTCAAAGGAAGATTCACTATCATAAATCGTATTACGACTCCACCAGTTACCAAGTGCATAACGAGGGATTAAAGAAGGAGCTCCAGTCATTTTAAAATAATCAAACAAAACTTGTCTAAAATCTCTATCATAAAATAAAACATACATATCAAAATAATTTTGTAAAGGATTAGCTAAAGTTCCATCTTCCATAATTATTTTACTTAAGGAATCATCAATTGAAGCAAATCCGTCTAAAGAATATAACCCCCTTTGTAAATACAAAGGTACATTAGAATCAACACTAACAATATTTCCGTACATATTACGAACTTCAGGATGACCAACATACCAATCTTTACAACGATCTCTCTCTTTAGATAATAAAGTGATTTTTAAATTCCTCATGGGATCAACTTTACTACCAATAAAAGGTTGTCCTTTAATATAAGTCAAAGAAAAATACTTACTCGTTATTTCTAAAATATTAGCATCTTGTCTAACAGAAAATTCAGGAGCAGCTATATTTCTTCTCTTAATAAGTTGAGTTGGTCGATCATTAAACTGTCCAGAAGGAGAAAATTCAAGTCGAATAATTCTTTCCGTAATAACAGATATTCTATAATTAGCACCCTTAGCAACACACTTATCTTCACATTTAGCTTTTGAGTTATCAACTTCAAATTGTTTTCCTAGCGGATACATAGCAACACCTTCTTATTATTCTATTAACATAATATCATAAATAAAAAATAGAAACAAGAAAAACTAAAAAATAAGGCAAGTGTCCCTATTCAGAAAAACACTTACCTAAAAACAAATCAAATAATAGTTACCATAAGATATTTTACTATGTCTTTTATTCAATAATTCTTCTAATCAACAATATTATTATCATGTAAACTATATATACTACTTAAAGCCTTATTAATTACTATACTTGCAGGAAGTCTAAATAATTTTTCTATTATACTTTTTAAATACACTTTAATTTCTTCAACTATTTTATCAATTATCACCAAATCTGATAAACTATTTATTTTAAAGCTATCATACGCAAATTCAAATACAAAACCTTTACAATTAACAATATTATCAAGTCTCGGTCTTCCAAAACAAGCCTCATCACCATTTTCAAATAATACTTTAGGCAAAGTTGAAACAATAAAGCTCTTACCTACTTGTCCACTTTTTAATATTTCTATTTGTTCAACATTTAAGTTTTCAACATGAAAATTATTTCTTAAATATAAATAGTTACTATTCAAAGAAGAAAACTTGTGATAAAAATTATAATCTAAATCTTCAATTTTTGGAAGAACTATATTATTATTAATTCTTTTATCAATATCTTCAAAATCAATATAATCCATCAATATTTTTTCAATTATAGTTCTATATTTTATTTGTAAACTTAAAAATTCATCATCAGTAAATTTAGAATGTACTAAATTATAATCAAATGAATCTGGCACATAAATATAATTCATTACATTTCTCTCCCTTTCACTCATCTAATTCAAACCAAATTGAATTAATCCTATAATGAGTTCCTTTTTCCCCATTTTGATATTTTCCACCTATTACAGTAGCTTTTTGTCCCCATGTTGATACAATTAGATTACCTTGCTCATCAACCCCTGTTACAAACATAGAGTGTGATCCAATATTACGAATTATCTTTCCTTCTTGTATCATATCATCTAAAGCATGATCAAAAGGAACTAGATTTTCTTCCTTAGATAATTCAATATCAAATCCACTAGCTCCTAAAATATACATTCTATTAGGATTAGAAGCAATATACGCAAGAGCAGCACTATCTTTATTTAAACTATCAGTAATATATATATCACTATGAAGAATAATACCTTTCTCTTTAAAATAACCACTTATATCAGTTTTAAAGGATTCCAAAGAGACACCATCAATCAAATTAATATCTCTTAAATTATCAAGTGATATACTACTTTGAGAAGATTTATTTAGAAAAATATCTAAAGCCAAAGCTTCCAAATTATATGAAACTGATGAAGAATCAGAAACTTTTAAGTCAAATCCAAACTTATTTTTAAAAATTTCTTCTCCATTTTCCAAACTAGCAATATAAGTCATAAAAGCATTAGATGCAGACATATATGCACAACCTACATCTGCATAAGCTTCTGCAATATGTATTATTTCAGCATCATTGGCCGAAGGATAATAACTTCTTATCAAATCAACCATCAATTTTCCTTTTTGCTGTTCAATATCATTTATTGTGTTATTACTTAAATAATTTTTGACTATTTGAGGTACAGCACTCTGATTTCCTCCATAAGATGAATCATTAAAAATTTCATTAAAACTACTCAAATTTTGTATATTATTAACTGTTAAATCAACATTATCAACAATTTCCGTATTAACAACTTTTGCTCCAAATAAATCATTTTGAAGAATAAAGTTTTCTATATTAAATACTAGCTGATTACCAGATTTACTTGGTGAAAGATATATAGTTTTTTCTATTCCATCGATTGTATAAGACACCTTTAAATATTTATCAAAATCAGTATCATTACATATAACATTGATATTTTCAATAGACTCAATATTAACTATTTCAAATTCTTTTACGTTTTTAAAATCGTTGTTTAGATTCTTACTATCTCCAGATACAATAATATTTTTTATCTCTCCATCAATCTTACAAGTAACATAATTTATTCCATCTTTTAAGCCTGATTCAGAAGTTAAATTCATACGATTATATATATCATCAGCTTTTATATCTTTAATAACAAATGCATTTCGCATTATAGCATCAATAACCTCAGGAGATTGCATCAAATTTGTAAGAGTAATTTCACTAAATGAATCAGAATTTAAAACAGTAGAGAATTCTTTTCCATCAATCTCATATTTAACCTCATAATATTTATTTGCTTCGTCCACATTATAACAAACCACTCCAGGAGTTCTAGAAACTAATCCATCTAACTCAGCATTATTAATAACACTATCAGATATTTGTTTTAATAATTGACTATTTTTTGCATCAAGTTGTTTATGAATATCACTAAAAGAAGAATCATTATTGATATTAAAATAAAAACGAGGAATAATTTTACCAAACAATTGAGAATTTAATAATGAAAGCTGTCCTGCATTATCAGACAAATATATTTCATCAATTAAATGATTATATAATTTAAACACATTTTCTCTATTAAAAGTATTACTAATATCATTTGGAATAAATTGATTAAACCCAACACTTTTTCCAAATTCAATTAATTGATTAACATCATAGTTACATAGTATATCTATTATAGCATCACTACTATTTAAGCTTTTTCCATAAACTGATGAAAAATTATTATAAAATGCTACTAATTCAGCAGGAGATAAGCTACTTAAATATTCTTTCATTTTTGGTTTATTTAGTAATGTATTAACTTCATTTATATCTACTTTTTTCAAACATACTTCGTTTATATAATTTGCTGCTTTTTTATTATAATAATTTTTTATAAATAAATTTTCAATCTTATCAGTATTTTCAAGTAAACTATCAAACATAGTTGGATCAGTACAAAGTTCAATAATTATCTTGTTACTTAATGAATCAAAACCTTCTGTATTAATTAATTGAGAAATAAAAGCACTTTTATATTCCTCTATTGTATTGTATCCAACAGGGGGCTCAGTTACAGCCTGTACTTCATGAATAGTATTTATTAATTGTTGTTCATTATTTGACGATAAATCAATTTTAAAATCATTTTGTTTTAAAGTAACAGACTCTACATTCAAATCCAAAACACCATCAGGTTGAGGCACTAATTTAGTTACACCTTCCTGTATTTGATTAGCTAGGTCTTTAGCCTCTTGCGAAGTAAAATCATTTCTAGCTATCTCATAATAAATATGTGTCATTTCTCCTTTTGCAAGGAATGATTGTTCTGTATGAAATTGTAGTTCTATAATTGTGCCATCTGGAGTTAATAAATTTACATTTATACCGTGATAATAAACTTCATCAAACTTATTTTTAAACTTTTCAATCTTATACCCCTTCTCTTGTAATTCCAACAAACTACTTCTTACATCTTCAGTAAATGTATCTTCACTACATATTAAAGTATATCTTAAACTATCTCCTATCTCTGAAACAGCTGTTTCTAAAGAAGTATTATGTTTTGAAGCATCTGAAATAATTTTTCTAGATAAACTCCCAACAGATTTTAAATTTTTGTCTAATCCAACTAAAAAATTACCATTTTTTTCTAAACTTTTCATATCTTCAGTAACACTGGGTTCTTTCATTTCAGCCAATAATCTAACTTGTTTAGCAATCGTATCAGCTTCAAGTTGATACTCTGGACTAACAATAACTTCTGATTTTTGATTTCCATATTCCTTTAATGTCATTCCCTCTTCCATCGCCATTCTTTGAAGTCTTCGTACATCGTCTGCTAAGGAAGGAACAATATATTGAACTTCAATAGTATTATCATTAAAATATATTTCTGAAAGAGTCTTTCCTTGTTCAAAAGTTATATTTGAATTTTTTTTCATTAATTCTGCAACAGGCAAAGCCAATTCATTTAATTCAATCATTCTCTCAATTTCAATCTCTCTACTAACAGTCTCCCTAATACTCTCAATATATTGATCAGTAAATTTTAAATTGACGGTATTATCATCATTATAAATAACTTCCACTGTAGAATAGCTAATATTACTATTTAAAAGACTTTCTTCAATAATCTCATCAATGGTTTCTTTTGTAATTTCGCCAGCATTCTCTATCTCAGCTTCTATATTATCATTAATAAACTCATTAGCAAAATAAAGACTATTGTTTTGCTGAAGAATTACTGAATTTATTCTTTTATTAACAGCATCAGAAAAATCAACTGGAGCACCATCAAAAATACTGCGAGCTTCCATGGATGCATCAAAAGATTTCATTAACTCTTGTATTTGTACTTGAGAATATCCAGAATTATTTAAATATTGTTCAAAAGCAATACGCATATTCTTCTGAACAGTTTCAACAGAATCAGGATTTGGAACAATTGAATCGAATCCAAGCTCATTCAATTTCTGATTATTATTATTAATATAGTACAACATACTACTTATTATATTCCCAGGCGTTTTTGCAAAATAATCTAGATAGTCTTCCCCCAAAATAGAAGAGTTAGGAGCAATATCAATAAATTGCAATTCTTGGGTTTCAGAATTATATATAATATTGTCAGGATGATGATCAACACTAACATTGTTCTTAAACATTATATCAAGATCTTCAATAAAATTTAAATATGTCTCTAATGGAGCATCTGCTAAAGAGTCAATAACATTAACAGACAAATTATTTGCCTCACTTGTGGTAACAGTACTATTATTCCTAGAAAAAGTTAATTTATCCCCTTCACAATACTCCCAAATTTGATAGTCAACACCATCAATTGATTTAATACCAACAAAATTAGGAGTACTAACGCCTTGTTCAACAAGAGTATTTGTAATCTCATAAAGTTGATCTGTATTAACATTAATATTATCACCAGATAAAACCGCATACTTAGAACCATCAGGCATTTCAACCTTATAGCAAACCTTTGAGGCACCTCTACCAACATAATCCCAACTTTTTGAAAAATATTCACTAAGAACATCATCAACTAATTTTTCTTTTGACTCAACGATTTCAGTTCCGTTTTCCAAACTATCAATACTACTATTATCTACGTTAGTATTTTTATTATTCAAATAAATCTCAGACTTTTTAACTATATCAGGACTAACCATATTACGAAGTGTAAAATCAGCATCATGAGAACCTTCTTTAAATATTTGACCATAATCTAATAATTGAATATCTCCATTAGAATTTCTACCTAAATTATCAGTTCTTAAATCACCCCAAACATAACCTTTTTCACGTAATTTGCAAAACATATCAATTACATCAGCTTCAGTAATACCTGAGATATCAAGTTTTTCCATAGTATAAATATTTACATCACCATACTTATTAACCTGTATAGTTTTTAAATTCTTAGCATCAGCAACTAAACCATCAGTTTCATTAATCATATCCTGATTAACAGGCAAAGTTGATATTTTAATCACTTGATTACCAATATCTAATGTTATAGAAGACTCTCCATGTCCAATAACTTTAACATTTGTATAATCACAACCAATCTCATCACAAATTTCCTTAACATTTTCAATTATATCTTCAACTTTAACTTCACTTCTTTCAATAAGTCTTTGAAAAATATAATTATTATTTATCTCCTCAATTAATTCTGCATCCTTTGTTTCAACAGAAGTTTCCTCAGATAACTTTTCAACAACAACATCACTAGAAGTATTATCCAATGCTTGTTCTTGACTTGCATCTATAGAAGAACTATTAGTTTTATCAGACTTAAGTTTAATCTCTAATTGTCCATACTCATTAATAGATACATCAACATCATCAATAGTTAATTTAGTACCATCACTAAATATATGCCCTTCAAGTAATTCACTCACTCTAATTCTCAAATCATCAATAGATAAATTCTCAATATCAACGCTATCCATAATACCTAAAGCAAACATATTTAAATCACTTTGAATAGATTCTATTCTTTCATTTTCGGCTTTACTTTGAATATAATCTTGATACATTATAGGTTCAGAAACAGTTCCACTAGAATCGACTTGAACAAAAGACGAAATAATCTCAGGACTAAGACATAACCCATTAGAAATATTACTCTCATAAACATATTGATGTAAATCTGTACCCTTTGGAACTGCTAGTATTAAAGTTCCATTTATAGGATTACCTCCTTGAGAAACTCCATTTGCAGTAGCCGACTTTAAAATACATGATAATTCAAATAATGAGTCTACCTCAGTTATCATACTAGAAAAATTAACATCATTAGCAGAGGTAGCCGTTCCATTAGCCCCAGATGTAGCATTATTATTACAATATAAACCTTCATTATAAATACTATCTAAATCAGTAGAATGAATAGTCTTAATATATACATCGTGCTCACCATCAAAAAGACTTTCTAAATATGCTCCTGTTTGTTCATCAATATAACCTTTACTATTCCATAATTCTAATTCACCATCAAAAAATTTATTAGGATTAGGTCCAAGATCATCTTTTGTACATTGCATACCATTTTCATCTGTATAAATACGATTATCGCTATTAGAAGAAACAGTGCCTTGATTGTAATCAGATGAATTATTAGTTTCATTTACATCATTTGCCCTAATCTGATTTAATAAGTCCAAACATGCTTCATTATATTTTCCAATTACTTCAGCATCACTCATATTTACTGTTTCTTGTGGAAAATTTCTTCTTATCA